>NZ_LMCG01000083.1:0-68684 GCF_001623065.1 Pseudovibrio sp. Ad46
TAAGCATGGAACGGAAGAAAGAACGCACTCAAAGTCAGAGGGCCATAATGGTTCTAAGTAACCTGTCCGGTAATTATACTGTAGGTACGTGCGTATTACCATCAAGGCCACGGCCCGCGTGCCGATAGACAGGTCGGATACATAGTAGCGACTTCAAGGTTCCAAGTAAAAACTCTCTTGCGAAATGCAGGCGGTCCATACATATGGCCCGCACGACTTGAAAGCACTCATCTTCAGCTTGCTGCCAATATTTGATCTTCATAAGATGTAAGAGCGGTTGCATTCCAAATGGGGATATTGAAATGAGCAAAATACGAAGAGCTGGTCCCCATGATTTGGAAGGACTCTACCGTATTTCGGTTCAAACAGGCCATTTGGGTGATGATGCCAGCCACTTGTATGCCGATCATCGAATGATGGGGCACATATATTCAGCCCCCTACCTAAAGTACTCACCTCAATTCGCTTACGTGATTGAGAGTCAAAACCAAGTCGTAGGTTATTGTGTAGGCACACATAATACCGTTGAATTTGAGGAGGTCCTAGAATCTCAATGGTGGCCGAGCTTAAGACGAAGGTACCCAAAACCTGACCAAGGAATGCGATCAGCTTGGACAGCGGAAGAACGCAGATGCCAGATGATACATCTTCCGGAGAGAACACCAGAACAGATTTCTACATGCTTTCCTGCACATCTACACATGAACCTTCTCCCAGTTATTCAAGGACAAGGCATGGGTGCCCTTCTTCTTAAGGAATGGATGCGAGACGCGAAACGACATGGGGTAACAGCTGTACATGTTGGTGCGAATGCAAAGAACGCTAGAGCCATTCGCTTTTGGCAGAAGTATGGGTTTAGCGAGCTTGATGCTCCAGCTTCAAGAACAGTCTGGATGGGTCGCGTTGTGTGATGTCCCTGATGCCCACCGCCTAAATCTAAGCAACTAAGAAGAACACAACCCAGTAAACGCGACCTCATCATTGAACGCTTTGTTATGCCGTAACAGCTGTTAGGCTGACACCGGCTCTTCGGCTATCACATAATGCAGTTTCTTGAACTGCTGACGCCATGCAGAAATCTGAGGCAGATACTGCGCGGGCTGGTCCGAGCGCAAAGCAGCTGCAATCAATCGCGCCATCTCATTCGCATGGCTGGTACCAATACCCCAGCGCACCAGCTCAGGCGCCCCGATACGCAGCCCGTTCATGTCTCCCTCAACCTCAGCAATCGGCAAACCAATGCCACAGGCAAGGAACCCAGCCTTGCGGAGTTTCTTGGAAGCCGCCTGCCCTCCGCCAAACGAAGCTGCTTCAACAGCAAACTGATGTGACTGCGTAAAGCCCTGCGCCTTGGCAAACACGGGAATGCCCTGCGCATCGAGCGCCTGCGCCAGTGCTTTTGAAAGGGCAATCATCTCAGCAGCATACGCTTGCCCATAGTCCCGCCAATCCAGCATGGTCACCGCCAGCGCAGCAGACTTCGCCGCATCAAAGTTGGCAGTCATCCCCGGAAACGCGATGGCATCCATCCGCTCGATTAACTCAGCATCATTGGAGACAATCAGACCGCCCGCAGGCCCGCCAAGGCTCTTGTAGGTGCTCATGGTCATAAAATGAGCACCCTCTTCCAACGGATTCGCCCAGGCTCTGCCAGCAATGATCCCGCATTGATGCGCCGCATCAAACATCACCTTCGCACCCACCTCATCGGCGATCTCACGAATAGCGCGCACAGGATGCTCAAACAGGTTGAGGCTGGAACCCACAGTAATCAGCTTCGGCTTTTCCGCTTTAGCAAGCTCACGAAGCCCCTCCACATCAATGGTATAACCATCCGCATTCACCGGAGCAGGCACAGTGCGCAAACCATAAAGCCCGGCACAGCCTGCAATGTGGTGGGTCACATGCCCGCCAATGGAAGCAGGCGGCGCGATGATCGTATCACCCGGCTGACAGGTCGCCATAAACCCATAAAGATTAGCGACGGCTCCAGACGGTACACGGATCTCCGCATACTGCGCATCAAACACTTCCGCGCTCAACTCAGCCGCAATCACCTCAATCTCTTCAATAGCTTCCAGCCCCATCTCATACTTATCACCGGGGTAGCCAAGAGACGGACGAGAACCAATGCCAGAGGCTAGAAACGCCTCAGCCCTTGGGTTCATCACATTCGTTGCCGGGTTTAGATTGAAGCACTGCTCCTCATGAATTTCCCTGTTTTGAGCAGCCAGCGCATCCAGTCGCCCCAGAAGAGCCGCAGAACTCTGTGCTTGCGTACGCTGCGCAACCTCCTGCACCAGTGCTTCACAGTGAGCTGGAACCCAATTTCGTTTCGCTAAAACCATCACAACCTCCCAATTGTTGAGAGGAGTGTGCGGACAGAACGCTTGAGAGCGCAAACCAGAATATGTAATTATTGGCCTAGAAAAACTAAGGCTAAGCCATGTCAGTCTCTCCCTCCCGCCCCAAAGGGCCACCTCTCAACGCCCTTCGTGCATTCGAAGCCGCCGCCCGCCTCGGCGGTTTTGCCAATGCAGCAGAAGAACTGAGCGTCACCGCAGGCGCTGTCTCCCAGCACATCAAAGCATTGGAGGAATGGGTCGGCGCGGACCTGTTCGAGCGCCGCTCTCAAGGCGTCCACCTGACAGAGCTGGGACAGGACATCGCCCCGCACTTCTCTAAGGCCTTCGATGAACTGGGCAACGCGGTCCGGCAATTACGAGCCAAAACCAGCCGCAAAACCATTCACATTGCTGCCCTGCCAAGCGTCGCCCAACTCTGGCTCTCTCCGCGTCTACCGAAGATCAGAGCAGCCCTGCCAGATACCAACATCTCTGTCATCGCACTGGAAACGCCGCCCAATCTGGACCGCGAGATCTACGACCTCTCCATCTTCATCGGTAAACCCAAAGGCACGGCTCAAGAACGTATCATCGCAGAGGACCTCATCACCCCGGTCTGCTCACCAGCAACAGCAAAGGGCCTGAAAGAACCACAGGATCTTGAGACAGAAACCTTCCTCCACGATGTGATCTGGGCAGAGGACTGGCAGGTCTGGGCCAGCAAAAACGCACCAACTCTGAATGGTTTAAGCGACGGCCCAAACTATTCCCTCTATGCCATCGCAATGGAAGAAGCGAAAAACGGTGCAGGCATCCTCATGGGTCACAAAGCCCTTGTCGAACCGTCTCTCAAGAAAGGTGACCTCAAAGCCCCTTTCACCCAATGGCAACCAACCGGAAAATCCCTCATCCTGGAATGCGCCAGCCTGCCAACCCCATCAAAAGAGATCACACAGATCATCTCTTTGCTGCTGGCATAGCCATTGAGCAGACACCGCTCGTTCCCATTACGTGACTATCCACAGAGCGCCTTTCCGTACCGAAGGGCCAAGGAGCGGTCAAACTTCGCAAAACCCTATGTGTTCCCTGCAAAAATGATCAGGCTGTGGTCTCGGCTTCGATCAGGATCACAACACGACTACATCACATCGGAGAGCTTGCGTATTTACCCTCTCTACAACCACTTGACCCGCCCTCACCAATGGTAATAAGTCCTGAGGGTCTGAACTCGGCAACCGAAGATAGCTCTGATGAACGCACCCTCAGCCTCTGCAGCCCAAACCGTCAAACTCGACATCACCGGAATGACATGTGCAGGTTGCGCATCTCGCTTGGAAAAGACTCTCCAGGCAACCGAAGGTGTGGTCAAAGCCACGGTCAATTTCGCACTTGAAATGGCAGAGGTGGAACACCTGCCTCAGGTCGCCGCAAATGATCTGGTGGATGTGGTCTCGACAGCTGGTTTTGAGGCCAGGGAGCGCCGGGACGAGGCAGAGGCAGCAAAGAAGGCTTTTGAGGAGCGCGAAGCACATAGCGACGCAGAAGAACGCAAAACCTTTCAACTTTTCGCGCTATCAACGCTCCTTGCGATTCCATTAGTCATTCCAATGGTTTTGATGGCGTTTGGCGTGCAATTCGAGCTCTCTGGCGTACTGCAGTTTGCATTAGCAACGCCAATCCAACTTTTCGTCGGTGCGCGATTCTACAAGGGTGCGTTTGCAGCGCTGCGTCATGGCGGCGCCAACATGGATGTCCTCGTCTCGCTCGGCACATCCGCCGCTTATCTGTACAGCGTTTATAACGTCTTCTTCGCCACACAGGCGCAGGCAACAGACCTCTATTTTGAAGCATCCGCCGTCATTCTCACCCTCATTCTGATGGGTAAGTATCTGGAAATACGGGCGAAACGCTCCACCTCAGCAGCAGTTCGCTCTCTGATCGCCCTGCGACCAACCACGGCCAACAAGATCGTCGGCGACAAGATTATCCCCGTTGGCATCTCAGATCTGCGCCTCGGCGATTACATAGTTATCAAACCGGGCGAGTGCGTTCCAACCGATGGCTTGATTGAAGAGGGTGAAAGCGAGCTGGATGAATCTATGCTCACCGGAGAGAACCTCCCCGTGCACAAAAACAAGGGTGATCAGGTAACTGGTGGAACAATCAACGGAGCAGGTGCAATTTTTGTCCGCACCACCGCCCTTGGTGAATCAACACGCTTAGCTCAGATTATCCACCTTGTTGAAGGCGCACAGGCTTCCAAGGCACCGCTACAAAAATTAGTCGACAAAGTCGCAGCTATTTTTGTTCCCGTTATTGTGCTGATCGCCCTCGCAACCTTCGCTGGCTGGATGCTTTACTCCGGCGACGTCACAACAGCCGTCAGCGCATCCGTCGCCGTCCTCGTCATCGCCTGCCCTTGCGCACTGGGACTTGCTACCCCGACAGCACTTGTCGCAGGCACTGGCGCAGCCGCGAAGGCTGGCATACTTATCCGCGACATCGAAGCGCTGGAACGCGCCCACAAAGTCGATACGATCCTCTTTGACAAAACCGGCACGCTGACCGTCGGCAAGCCAGTTCTGACGGATGCTCAGGCCTTTGACCGCAATGACGACCGCCTGCTGACAATCGCAGCCAGCATCCAGCTGGGCAGCGAACACCCACTCGCCAGCGCACTTATCCGCGCAGCAGAAGAGCGCAACCTCAGGCTCACCCGCCCACGCTCCATCAAGGCTATCCCCGGCAAGGGCCTGATTGCAGAGCTCACTGGACAGCAGGTCTCCATCGGCAACGCAGCCCTGATGAAAGACCTGAATGTCGCCCCATCCATGATGGGTGATGGTCTTGTAAAGACTTACGAATCCTCAGGTAAAACCGCAGTTACAGTCGCTCTGGGTGACCGTGCAATCGGTGTTCTGGCCTTTGTTGATCAGGCACGGGACTCCGCCCGTGAAGCTGTAGAATCCCTTAAGAAACAAGGCATTCGCACAGTCATGATCACCGGCGACACGGAACTCGCCGCCAAAAACATCGCAGATCAGGTCGGCGTTGACGAATTTCAGGCACGCGTTCAGCCAGAAGGCAAGAACGAAGTCGTAAATGACTTGAAAGAACAAGGCTATAGAGTTGCAATGGTCGGCGACGGCATCAACGATGCCCCTGCTCTCGCAGCTGCAGACCTCGGCATTGCAATGGGCTCCGGCGCAGATGTTGCATTGGAAACCGCAGGCGTCACACTCATGCGTTCTGAGCCAAAGATGATCCCGGCAGCACTGGACATCTCCAAAGCAACCCTCAGAAAAATCAGACAAAATCTGTTCTGGGCCTTCATCTACAACATCATCGGCATTCCGCTGGCAGCGCTGGGATTGCTCTCCCCTGTCATTGCAGGAGCCGCCATGGCCATGAGTTCCGTCTCCGTGGTTACCAACGCCATGTTGCTGCGGCGCTGGAAACCGAAGAACATGAACTGACATCATCAATCCAGCCCCTGAAAGACAAACTCAGGGGCTTTTTTGCATCTTCTCGCCCTTCGGTTGACCAATACCGTTCTTTCTTAGAAGAACTCCGACCAATCATAAGAGCGCTAACTAGAAGAATAATGCTTCATCACATCTATCAGGCTGATGCAGTAGAAATAATTCAGTTAGACGGAAAACAAATAAGCTCTTCATAAGGTCAACCAATATATAAAATGGTTTGACAACTCCTCGAATCCATCCAATTCTTTCTATTACATATCGCAGCCTCAGCATTCTATAGTTTCATCTCACGAATACATTCGCTGCGATCATCCGGGGGGAAGCATATGTTTACGAGAAAGATTGCCAAAGCCACAGTTCTGTGCGCAGCTCTGCTTGCAACAACTTCATTCGGCTACGCGAAGACATTGAAACTCAGTCACAATCAGGGACCAGAGCACCCTCTGCACATTTCCATGCAGCACATGGCAGATAAAGTTGCAGAAGCCACCGACGACTCTCTCAAAATCCGCATCTACGGCAATGGCGCACTGGGAACACAAAGAGAATCCATGGAGTTAGTGCAAGAAGGCACCCTCGCAATGGCCAAAACCAACGCCAGCGAACTGGAAGCCTTTGAAGAGTCATACTCAGCGCTGAACCTGCCTTACATCTTCGTAGATGAGAACCATTATTTCGATGTTCTCAGCGGCCCAATCGGCGACGACATCCTTGCAGCATCAGCAGACAAAGGTTTTATTGGTCTGACCTTTTACGTGGAAGGTGCCCGCTCCTTCTACGCCAACAAGGAAATCCATTCACCAGCTGATCTCAAAGGCATGAAAATCCGCGTCCAACCATCCCCCTCAGCAATCCGCATGGTAGAACTGCTCGGCGGCAGCCCAACGCCAATATCCTGGGGCGAATTGTACAGCGCACTTCAGCAGGGCGTGGTCGATGGTGCAGAGAATAACCCGCTGGCGCTGACCACAGCCCGTCATGGTGAAGTCTCCAAGGTTTATTCCGATGACGGCCACACAATGATCCCGTCTATCGTTGTCATTTCAACCACGGTCTGGAATTCGTTAAACACAGACGAACAAACAGCAATTCGTGATGCTGCCAAGTCCTCCATGCACTTCCACCGTGCCCAGTGGAATGAGATGACAAAGAAACACATCGAGCAGGCAAAGTCCGAGCTTAATGTGAAGTTCATTGAGGTGGATAAAGCACCATTCATCGAAGCTGTTTTGCCAATGCATGCAGAAGCTGCGGAAAAATCTGAGAGAGTTGGCTCCTTGATCACACGCA
The DNA here is from genome assembly GCF_001623065.1 of Pseudovibrio sp. Ad46. Taxonomy (NCBI): domain Bacteria; kingdom Pseudomonadati; phylum Pseudomonadota; class Alphaproteobacteria; order Hyphomicrobiales; family Stappiaceae; genus Pseudovibrio; species Pseudovibrio sp. Ad46. Next base: position 7,121 of record NZ_LMCG01000083.1, read on the forward strand.
TCAAAGCATTGACCCAATAAGCCTTCTAATGGAATAAGAAAGGCCAGAGTAACAAGGCAAATCTCTGGCCTTTTGTCTCGCTTGCAAATCTGCTTTATTTAGTATCTTAAGCGTGCAGCAATCACTAAAAATCCGCCAAACCGCGCAGGCATGGGAGAATGAGCGAAATGGATGGTCAGCGTCGCCGCTATCAGGAAGTAGCTGAGGTCTTGCGCAAAGAGTTAGGCAACGGAACGTTCAAGGTTGGAGACCGCCTGCGCCCGGAGCGCCAGATTGCTGAAGAAATGAACGTCAGCCGCTCACTTCTGCGCGAAGCTATGATCATGCTTGAGATCGAAGGCTTGATTGATGTGCGCAAAGGATCAGGCACTTACGTTGTACGCCTGCCGGATGCGGAGCAAGTTACTCCCACCTCAAATCTGGAAGACATCGGCCCATTTGAGCTCCTGCAGGCACGCCAGCTTATGGAAAGCAACATCGCAGCCTTCGCAGCATCCATGGTCACCAAAGCAGATATCCTGCGCATGCGCGATGCTCTGGAGCGTGAGCGCGAAGACCTGGCAAAAGGCTCCGGCGGGTATGAGGCAGACGAGGAATTTCACCTGCTCATAGCAGAAGCCACCCAGAACTCGGTACTGGTCGATATGGTCAGAAACCTCTGGCAGCAACGCACCCGTTCCAGAATGTGGGATAAGCTGCACGAACGCATCTTCGACAACACATACCGCGAAGAGTGGCTCAACGACCATCAGGACATCCTCGATGCCCTGAAGCGAAGAGACCCGCAAGCAGCAAAACAAGCGATGTGGCAACACCTTGAGAACGTCAAGAAACGCCTGATGGATTTATCTGACGTCGACGATCCGGCTTTTGATGCATACCTGTTCCAGCAGGATCCGCTAACGCCTGCATAACCCACCAACGGGCATTAATAGAGCACAATTCATAGTACCGTTGCCAAATGGGGATTATATCTTTGATAAATTCCCATAGACGTTTTGCACCCTTTACAGGCGGATGCGTTCGCGAGATGTTTACTACGTAAAATCAACAAGAGTGGGATGGAACCAGCTTCCACTTCGCACGCTGTGCATAGGGTGGCCCGGCAATCATGCACGAGATTGAGCTTAAGCTTTCTGTAGACGAAACAACTCTGGAGCAACTGGCCAAAGCAAAACCACCAAAAGGCTTTGCGGTCAGTGAGCAATCCGTGAAACGTCTCCGTTCCGTGTATTACGACACGCCGGACCACACACTCAAAAAAGCCCGTATCTCGCTGCGCACGCGCCACAACGGCACCAACTGGCTACAAACCATCAAGCAAGGCGGCGGCATGCAGTCCGGGCTCTCCAAACGGATTGAGCTGGAATTGCCCATAGCCGGAATTGAGCCAGACTTCCATGTGATTTCTGATAATGAAATCAAGCAGAAGCTCTTATCTCTGCTTGAGGGCAAGCAATGGGGAATCCTGTTCGAGACCGCCATCACGCGCACTTTGACCTACTATACAGATAAAGCAGGTGCGAAGATTGAAGTGGCTCTGGATTCCGGCATAGCCAAAACAGCCACTAAAGAGCATCCGATCCATGAAGTAGAGCTGGAGCTGATGGAAGGCCCGGTCGAAAGCCTGTACAAACTGGCAGGCGCACTCATGAAAGATCGACCAATTCTGTTTTCCAGCAGCAACAAGGCAGGCATTGGCTATCGATTAGCAAGTGGTGAACCACCTGAGCTGCCCTCAGAAGCACTTCACTCCAACTACATAGAGTTGGAACCAGGAGACAACGCAGGCTCAGCCTTCCAAAAAATCCTAAGCGAATGCCTCAACCAGATTGTTGCCAACCGTTCTTGCGTCCTTCAGCAAAACATCTCTGAAGGCCCACATCAACTACGTGTCGGACTGCGTAGATTACGAAGTGCGTTCAATATCTACAAAGCAGCTTTCCCGGGCAACGAAACCATCGCAGCGCTGGATATCTCCGCGAAGCAACTGGCAACAACTGCAGGAAATCAAAGAGATATCGATGTGCTGGTGGAAGATATCATCACACCGGTTATCCCGTTACTGCCAGACACGCACTCAGTCGAACCGCTCTTTGAAGCCATTAAACTAGCACATGTGGAAGCTCAGGTTGAACTGAGACAGGAGCTGATCGATCCAAAGCTCAACGGCTTCCTACTCCAATTGGGAGAACTGGCACACAGCTCAGCTTGGAAAGAGAACCTGGGATTAAGCGAGTTCAAGAAACTGGACCTACCAATTCAAACCTTCGCCCAAAACGCATTGTCCAAGCGCTGGAAGGCCTGCGAAAAACGGGCCGAGAACTTGCAGGATCTCACCATCGAGCAACGCCATGACCTCCGCAAATCGCTCAAAAAAATGCGTTATACGGTTGAGTTCTTCCGCTCTCTCTATGAACCAGAAGATCTTCGTATCTTCCTTAAGTGCCTGAAACGCCTTCAAAATACCTTCGGCTACCTCAACGATGTGGCCATGGCTGACCGTCTGGTCGCAATGAAGCTTCCGCAGTCCTTACAAAACAACGAAGTTTCAACGGTCATCGGTTTTGTCGCCGGTTGGCATCAGGCCAGAGCAGACAATGCATGGCTGGAAGCGCAGGAACGTTGGAACGCCGCCGTAGAAGCACCCAAGTACTGGCCCTAAACAAAAGCCTAGTCATTTCTGACGGTTAGGTGCATCCGGTCAGCAGCCACATAGGCACGACCAATTTGTATAGGTGCTCCACTCGCAATCACATTGATAGATTCCATCACGAGCACAGGCGATCCCTCGGAGATCTTAAGCAACTCCGCATTATGCGCACTACAAAGCGCTGCTGTAATCCGGGTTTCCTGGCGCTGATAATCGCCGAAACCATACTTCTCCATGATCTTGGTGATCGAGTTGGTCTCATTCAAATCTGAAGGTAGATTGGGAAAGCGAGACACTTCAAACCAGCGCGTTCCTGCGATAATTGGTGTGCCATCTGCGTAACTCACAGACTCACATTTAAACAGTGCAGTGCCTGGTTCAATCTCCAACAGTTCGGATGTGTAAGCATCTGCAATCACTTCGGTCGTGCGGAAGATATCCCCATAAACCTCCTGCGCCTGACCCGACAAGTTCTCCGAAAAGCGCGTGCGCGGACCGATGGGATAGACCAGCGGAGCCTTGGCAACAAAGGTCCCCCGCCCCTGATCTGAACGTAAAAAACCCTCTTCGATCAAAGTGGAAATCGAACGCCGAACAGTATGGCGGTTAACCTCAAAGCTATGTGCAAGCTCTTGTTCTGTCGGGATTTTCTCCCCCTCAGAAACCTCAGCTCGCGAAAGCTCAGAGCGCAGCACTTCAGCAATCTGCTTCCACATGGCAACGCCCGCACGTCGCTCAACAGGAGAGAAATCAAATTTCATCGCATTCGTCATGTCTTCGTCATGAAACAACACTAATCAGTTGGCGAGCAAAATATTTGTCTATACAACTAGACAACATTAGTTCTAGCTTAGCAACCGAATTCAGACGCGCGGACCCAATCTTTCGACAAACCCGCAAGGCGTCACCACACAATGCCAGAGAACCAGCGTGTTCCTGAAAGTTAAAGGGGCTGAAATGACGGCAAGTTCGCTCAAAGAGCAATCACCGGAAATTGCAGCTAGGCAGAATGCCATGGGCATTCTGGCAAGGGCCTCAGCGCAAGACCTTGCAGAAGCCTGGAAAAACCTCGATTTAGAGCCGAACTACACGGTTATCCGCCCAGCAGAAATCGGGCTCGTGATGGTCCGTGGTCGCGCTGGTGGCACCGGCGCTCCCTTCAACATGTGTGAAGCAACCGTCACTCGCTGCGTCATAGCTTTGGACGACGGGACCACCGGTTTCGGTCAAGCCCTTGGCCGCGAAAAACAAAAAGTCCTACAGGCGGCTCTCATTGACGCCCTTTGGCAACAACCAGAACACCGGGATCTCGTTAAGACAAAGGTTCTTCAACCATTAGCCGCCGCTCAAGAACAAGCAGAAAACGAAACACGCGCTGAAGTCGCAGCCACCAAAGTTGATTTCTTCACCATGGTCCGGGGAGAGTAATATGAGCACGCAAACAGCCTCCTCAATTTTCGCCAAAGCGCCCGCTCCGGGTCTGGCAGATCCAGTCCACGACGCCCAGTCCGTCTTCCGCTCCGCCATGAACGCACTGGCTCAACCGGGAACTGTGCAACAGCTGGACATTCTCACACTCAGCCCTCCTGCTCCACTGTCTGTAGCTGCGACAGCGCTCGTGCTGACACTTTGCGATTATGACACACCGCTCTGGTTGGATCCTGCGCTAGCAACCAATGAAACCGTCAAGAATTACATCCGCTTCCACACGGCAGCACCCTTCGTTGAGAGCCCTGCAGAAGCTGCTTTTGCACTAGTCTCGGATGTAAAACTGCTCCCTGCGATTGCAAGCTTTGCCGCTGGCAATGCGGAATATCCAGACCGCTCAACCACAATCGTTTTGATGGTCGATGAGCTCACCGAAGACGACGGTATCACGCTGAAAGGTCCGGGCATCAAAACTGAGAAGCAGTTCAGCTTTGCTCCCGCACCAGCAATGTTCTGGCAGCAGATGCAAGACAACAGCACACTCTACCCACTCGGCATCGACATCATTTTTGCTGGAACCAATCAGGTCGCAGGCCTGCCTCGCTCCACCAAAATCACCGGTTTGGAGGCTTAAATCATGTATGTTGCTGTGAAAGGTGGCGAGAAAGCCATCCGTAACGCTCACAAGCTCATGGCACGGGATCGCCGCGGCGATACCAGCGTGCCATCCCTGAGCCTCAAGCAAATCTCTGAGCAGCTTTACCTCTCTGTCTCCCGCGTGATGGCAGAAGGCTCTCTGTTTGATGCAGAACTGGCAGCACTCGGCATCAAGCAATCTCGCGGCGATCTCATCGAAGCCGCTTTCCTGATGCGCGCTTACAGAACAACCCTGCCACGCTTTGGGTACTCCAAGCCAATCGACACCGCTAAGATGCTGATCCGTCGCCGTATTTCCGCAACTTACAAGGACCTTCCAGGCGGACAGTTACTCGGCCCAACCTTCGATTACACCCAGCGCCTGCTCGATTTTAAGCTGGCGGCAGATGGCGAAGCTCCAGTACCAGAAGTGCAGGAGTTCGAGAAGGAAGAGGTCGTCCCACGCGTGACAGACCTCCTCAATGATGAAGGCCTGATTGAGCCGGATGAGCCAATCGCACCGGATGCTCCAGTTGGCGACATCACCCGCGAACCGCTCACTTTCCCAGCAGACCGTGATCTGCGCTTGCAGAATTTGGCACGTGGCGACGAAGGCTTTCTGCTGGCACTTGGTTACTCAACCCAGCGCGGTTTTGGCAGAACGCACCCGTTTGCAGGCGAAATCAGACTCGGCGAAGTCGAGGTTGACTTCTTCATGGAGGAGCTCGGATTCGAAGTTCCCCTTGGCACCATGACAGTCACCGAATGTCAGATGATCAACCAGTTCCAGGGTTCCGCATCCGCACCACCACAATTCACACGCGGCTACGGCTTGGTTCCCGGACAGGGCGAGCGCAAGGTCATGGCAATGGCGCTCGTGGATCGATCTTTGCGAGCTGAAGAGCTGGGCGAAGAAATCGACTCCCCGACACAAGATCAGGAGTTCGTCCTGTCTCACTCCGACAACGTGCAGGCCACCGGCTTCGTAGAGCACCTCAAACTTCCGCACTACGTCGACTTCCAGTCAGAACTGGAGCTGATCCGTAAGGTTCGCAAAGAGTGGCAAGAGAAACGTGAAGCGGCTGAACAGGAACTCGTTGCGGAGGCGGCACAATGACCGAGCGCGTTGAAACACAAGGCATCTCCGGCGAACACTACAATTTCGCTTATCTGGATGAGCAAACCAAACGCATGATCCGCCGCGCAATCCTTAAAGGCATTGCGGTCCCCGGCTATCAGGTTCCCTTCGCCGCCCGCGAAATGCCAATGCCATACGGCTGGGGTACAGGCGGCGTGCAAGTGACTGCGGCAGTCATCGGCAAGGACGATTGCCTGAAGATGATCGATCAGGGTTCAGACGACACCACAAACGCGGTCGCCCTGCGCAACTTCTTTATTGAGACAACAGGTGTGGACACCACCACAAAGACAAAAGACGCCAGCATCATCCAGACTCGCCACCGCATCCCGGAAGAAAATCTCACAAAGGATCAGGTGCTTGTCTATCAGGTTCCGATCCCTGAACCACTCCGCTTTCTGGAACCACGCGAAACTGAGACCCGCAAGATGCACGCGCTGGAAGAATACGGCCTTATGCATGTGAAGCTCTACGAGGACATCGCCAAGTTCGGCCACATAGCAACAGCCTACGCCTACCCGGTCATGGTGCAGGATCGTTACGTGATGGACCCATCCCCGACGCCTAAGTTTGACAACCCAAAGATGGACCAGATGGAAGCACTCCAGCTGTTTGGGGCAGGCCGCGAAAAACGCATCTATGCCATCCCACCACATACCAAGGTGGTGAGCCTGGATTTTGAAGACCATCCATTTGAAGTGACCCGGTTCGACCAGCCTTGCGCCATCTGCGGTGCAGAAGAGGTCTATTTGGACGAGGTCATTCTGGATGACGATGGCAACCGCATGTTCGTGTGCTCCGACAGTGATTTCTGCGAGGAACGCCGCGATGCTGGTCATGTCGGCCACCTTGGAACCAATCCTCTAGAAGCAGAAGGAAACGACTAATGTCCCTGGATATTCAAAGCTCTGAAGACCTTCCGCTGCTTCAGATCAGCAACACGACAAAACTTTATGGCGGCCGCATCGGCTGTAAAGACGTCAGCTTCGATCTCTATCCGGGTGAGGTGCTTGCAATTGTAGGCGAGAGTGGCTCGGGCAAAACAACGCTGCTCAACTGCCTTGCAACCCGCCTCACCCCGACCTCAGGTTCGGTCAACTACCGCAATCGCATGGGCCAGATGCGCAACCTCTACGAAATGAGTGAAGCCGAGCGCCGCATGCTCATGCGTACCGACTGGGGTTTCGTCCACCAGCATCCAGCAGATGGCCTGCGCATGACAGTCTCTGCAGGAGCCAACGTTGGTGAACGCCTCATGGCAGTTGGCGCTCGCCACTACGGCAACATCCGCGACACTGCCACCGATTGGCTAGGCCGCGTCGAGATCGCAGAAGACCGCATTGACGATGACCCACGCGCATTCTCCGGCGGCATGCGTCAACGTCTCCAGATTGCCCGAAACCTCGTCACGGCCCCACGACTGGTCTTCATGGACGAACCAACTGGCGGCTTGGATGTGTCTGTTCAGGCACGCTTGTTGGACTTGCTGCGCGGTCTCGTTGCTGACCTTGGCCTCTCCGTGGTCATCGTGACCCATGATCTGGCAGTGGCCCGCCTGCTCTCACACCGTATTCTGGTGATGCGCCACGGTCATGTCATCGAAAGCGGACTGACAGATCAGGTACTGGACGACCCGCAAGAGAGCTACACCCAGCTCCTCGTCTCCTCCATCTTGCAGCCATAAGGACAAGACAATGACAAACACTCCTAAAACCAAGGTGCTTGTTTCTGACCTTGCCAAGTCCTTCAAGATGCACTTGCGAGATGGCTTGGAAATCCCGGTCGTCTCCGGTGTAAACTTCTCCGTTTCAGCGGGAGAATGTGTGGTTCTTGGCGGTCCGTCAGGTTCGGGTAAAAGTTCAATCCTGAAAATGATCTACGCCAACTACCGTTGTCAGAAAGGCCAGATCCTGATCACGGATGGTGATGAGATTGTCAACGTAGCCGACGCAACTCCGCGCCGCATTATCCGCCTGCGCGAAACCACAATCGGTTACGTCTCACAGTTCCTCCGCGCCATCCCACGCGTCCCTGCTCTCACGCTGGTTGCTGACCCCCTCATGGCTCAAGGCATTGCAGAAGACGAAGCTTTTGAGCGTGCTGGCAACTTGCTCTCACGCCTCAATGTGCCAGAGCGTCTCTGGCAGTTGCCACCAGCAACCTTCTCGGGTGGTGAACAGCAACGCGTTAACATCGCAAGAGGCTTCATCGCACATTACCCGATCCTTCTTCTCGACGAGCCAACAGCCTCACTCGATGCAGCAAACCGAGCCGTTGTTGTGGAGCTGGTGGAAGAGAAGAAAACGCAAGGTGTAGCAATGGTAGGCATTCTTCACGATCATGACGTTCGTGATGCCATTGCAGACCGGATCATCGATGTAACTTCATTCGCATCGGCTGCCTAAAGCATATCCGTAACCGATATGTAGAAAAGGGAAACTCACTTCATGATAAAGCCCCCCAAAATTGTGGAGACGGTCATCGAGTCAACCGTCACCCATCGAGAGGCTGCGGTTGGCAAGCAATGCGAAGTGCTTGGCCCAACCTATCTGGAATATTGTGAGATCGGCGACTACTCCTACATTGGCCCGAACTCAACGGTTGCGGACACCACAATCGGTAAGTTCACGGCCATTGCATCCAATGTTCGTCTCGGTCCTCCCAATCATCCCCTGGAGCGGGTTTCCCAACATCGCTTTACCTACACCCCCGAATACTACCGCGAAGATAAGGAACGGGATCACCAGTTCTTTGCTGACCGCAGAGCTGCGCGTGTCACTATCGGCAATGATGTTTGGATCGGACACGGCGTAACCGTGCTACCCGGTGTAACGATTGGCGATGGTGCAATCCTCGCAGCAGGCGCTGTGGTGGCAAAAAACGTGGAGCCCTACACCATCGTAGGCGGCGTCCCGGCAAAGCCGATCAAGAGACGCTTCTCCAAGGAAGCTGCTGATAGACTGATCCAACTCAAATGGTGGGACTGGCCAGAGGACATAATCTTCGAGCGTCTCCCTCTGTTTCAATCGATGACTGTGGAAAGGTTTCTGGAACACTTCGAACCAGCCTGAGGTGTCATAGGACTGACACCGTTTGCCCGGTACTTCGAAGCCCAAGGATATTCTGGATATGCGTTACTCAATCTATTTCACACACCCACAGTCAGCCACGCTCACGGAGTTGGGAAGCCAATGGCTCGGGCGCTCAGCCTTTTCCAATGAAAGCCTCGCACACCCGCACCTGAACGAGTTTGAGCCCGGGCACCTGCACTCAATCACCGAAGACGCACGTCGCTATGGCTTCCACGCCACCATGAAACCACCATTTCATCTGGCGGAAGGTAAATCGCAGGAAGATGCAAAAGCAGCTTTCAGCACGTTCGCCAAGCAAACATCTGCCTTCACCATCGAAGGACTTGCGCCAACCTTCCTCGGCAAGTTTCTCGCCCTGACACCGACGCAGCCGTCAGAACAGCTCAACGGACTGGCAGCGCAATGCATCAAACAGCTCGACCATCTTCGCGCACCTTTGAGCGAACAAGACATCGAACGACGCCGCAAAGCGAACCTGACACCACAGCAGGATGCCTACATGCTGGAGTGGGGCTACCCCTACATTTTCAAGCATTTCCATTTTCATATGACCCTGTCAAAACGACTTGAAGACGAGAGCGAGCGCAAAGCTCTCAAAGCTGCCGCAGAAGACCACTTCAAGCCTGTCATTCATCAACCAATCTCCATTTCGCACCTCACCCTCTGCGTTGAACCAGAGGCTGGGGCGCCATTTCAAGTCATTGAAATAAGACCATTGGAAGGACAAGTAGCATGAGCGATGTATTAGTCGGCGAAGCGCCACATCAGACATCAACAATGGTCGAGCCACACACACCAATGACCTTCACCAACGCAAAACTGATCCTCCCCGATCAGACGCTGGAAGGCACACTGGCGGTCGAAAATGGCATGATCAGCGACTTAAGCGACGGCAACACATCCAACGCGCTGGACTGTGAAGGCGACTACCTCATCCCCGGTCTTGTCGAGCTGCATACCGATCATCTCGAAAACCACTACAAGCCACGCCCCGGCGTCACATGGAACGCAGTCTCTGCCGTTCAGGCCCACGATGCACAGATCGCCTGCTCCGGCATCACTACCGTGTTCGATGCCCTGCGCGTTGGCATGGAAGACGATGCTGACCTGACGGCCCAAGACATGCGTGCCATGGCCGATGCAATCGAGATCGGTCAACAAGAAGGCCGCCTGCGTGCTGATCACTACATCCACCTGCGCTGTGAGGTTTCCGCCGACAACTGTGTTGAAGGCTTTGAGCTGTTCAATGACGATCCGCGCGTTCGTCTTGCATCCTTGATGGACCACACACCGGGGCAACGCCAGTTCACCTCTCTGGATCAGTTCGAGCTTTACTACAAAACCAAGAAGGGTTTTTCTGACGAACAGATGCAAGAGTTCATGTTGCAAATGCAGGCCCGTGCAAATCGCAACTCCGATAAGAACCGTCTTGCCATTGCAGACCGCGCCAAAGCTGCAGGCATGATGTTGGCCAGCCATGACGACGCAACCCTCGCCCATGTTGAGGAAGCAAACAAGTTTGGCATCAATGTTGCTGAATTCCCAACCACCATGGAAGCTGCAAAGGCTTCACACGAAGCTGGCATGGCTGTGCTGGTGGGTGCTCCGAACGTGGTACGCGGCAAGTCCCACTCAGGCAACATTTCTGCACGCGAGTTGGCAGAAGCTGGTTATCTGGACGTTCTGTCTTCTGATTACGTCCCAGTCTCACTTCTGCAAGCCGCTTTCTTGCTGGCCCAGCAAATCGAGCGCATCTCCGTTCCTGAAGCCGTACAGAAGGTAACAAAGATCCCGGCAGAGGCTGTCGGCCTTGCTGACCGTGGTGCACTGGAAGTTGGCCGCCGCGCAGACCTTGTACAGGTGCGTATGGTTGGCGACGTCCCAATCGTCCGTGGTGTCTGGCGCGAAGGATATCGCGTCGCTTAGCACGGCGGATGAGAGGGGGGAACTATCGTGACAGTTTTGGATACAGCTCAGGAGCAAGCAAAAAAGCTTGGTCCCGGCGCACTGATCATGGTCGTAGGGCCAAGCGGCGCAGGCAAAGACACGCTGATTCACGGCTATAAAGAACTGTGCGAAGGCGACGAGAACATCATGTTTGCCCGTCGCCTGATCACCCGTCCGGCAGATGCCGGTTCAGAACCGCACGAAGCAGTCTGCCACAAGCAAATGTCAGAGCTTATCGATCAGGGCCGCGTGGCATTGTCGTGGCCAGCCCATGGGCTGACCTATGCCCTGCCAGTATGCATGGATCATCACATCACTAAGGGTGGGATTGCTGTCGCAAATGGCTCTCGAAAAGCCTTGGCAGACGCTGTCGGCAAGTATGAGAAACTGCTGGTCGTACATATTACGGCACCAATCCACGTGCTCGCACAACGCCTCTCCATGAGAGGCCGCGAAACCGCAGAGGATATCGAGCAACGGTTAAGGCGCGCAGACCTGTCCCTGCCGAAACTACCGCATCTGGTGGAGATACAAAACACAAACGACCCTCAGGTCGGCATCAAGCAGCTGCAACAAGCAATCGCGACATTTATGCGCTGAGCTTTTTCATCGCCTCCAGGCCAAGCAGATGCGCAGTGATCATGCCAAACAATGCCGGAGCAAATTCGTACTTGAGTGGAGCAAATTCTGGCTCCTCGTAGAGTGTCACCAGAACTGGTGGTGGATTGGTCACAGGCCACAGTCCGGCAACAAACACATGAATGCTGAAGAAGACACTCATCGCCTCTTCCGCATCAAGCCACGGCAACCCTTTTTGCAACGCACTCGTTGCTCGGGCAGCTTCCACCAGCAAGGCGCGCTTGAAATCACGTACACAATCAATGGAGATATTCTTCTCCATTGTCGGAGCAATTTCACTCATCAGCTCACATAGCACCTGACGCGACGCGAACATTTCAGCAAGAAGCTTCGCCATATCAGCGGGAGCCATCTCACCGGGGATTTCCTGCTCCAGATCCTCAATCAGCTTGACAAAATCACGTAGCAGCAACTCAACCAGAATGGCTTCCCGCGTTTCAAAATACCGATAAATGTTGGATTTCACGATACCTGCACGGCTGGCAATTGCCTGCAAGGTCAGTCCATCTACGCCGTCCTGCTCAAGCACGCAGGTCGCGGCACGTATAAGATCATTATGGCGCTGTGCCTTCGCTTCGGCAGATCTGGCGCGCTGAAAACTCTGGTTGGTCATAGTTTGGTGATAGGTCTCATTCCAATCCATGTCAATTAAACTTGGCAAGGTCCATTGACAAACATCTGTCAGATCATAAGTTAAGAGAACAAAAGTCTCCTAACTATAAATTTACGGGATCGCCAGACAAATGTACCCGAAAATACCTCTGACCGTGAATGGTCAAAAACAAGAGATAGAAGCCGACCCGGAAATGCCACTTCTGTGGGCGCTTCGGGACATTATGGATATCAAAGGCCCCAAATTCGGATGCGGTATTGCAGCCTGCGGCGCATGCACCGTTTTGATTGATGGGGAGGCCGTGCGTTCCTGCTCACAGCCGGTTGGAGAAGTCGAAGGTGAGATCACCACCATCGAAGGCATCTCCCAAGGCGATGAACTGCATGCCGTTCAGCAAGCGTGGATGAAACACTCCGTTCCTCAATGCGGTTACTGCCAGTCCGGCCAGATCATGGCTGCAGTCGCTCTGCTGGAAGAAAATCCGGACCCGACCGATGAAGACATCAGCGATGCCATGACCAATCTGTGTCGCTGTGGCACCTACCCAAAAATCAAAGCCGCGATCAAAGACGCAGCACAAACGCTGGGAGCTTGAAGATGAGCCGATTGGGAAAATACACCCGCCGCGCCTTTCTCGGCCTTGGCGTTGCAGCTGCCGGCGGTCTTGCCGTGGGCTTCTATTTTTACCAGAAGCCCTATGCAAACCCATTGGATGCTAAGAAGGCTGAAGGTGAAACACCGTTCAATCCCTATGTGATGATTGATCAAGACAACACCATCACCATCATCACTCCACGTGCTGAGATGGGTCAGGGCGTCCACACAACACTGGCAGCTCTGGTCGCCGAAGAGCTGGAAGTTCCACTTGAGCAGGTGGTTGTGGAACATGGTCCATCCAGCCCGGCTTACTTCAATGCTGCAATGCTGGAGGAATCCACCCCCTTCCCGTTTTATGATGAAAGTGTCTTGGCAGAACTTGCTCGCGGCTCGATGAAAATCGTCGCCAAGTTCCTCGGTCTGAACATGACCGGTGGCTCCTCTTCCACCACCGACGCCTTTGTGAAGATGCGCGAAGCCGGATATGCTGCAAAGTTCGTCCTTCTAAAAGCAGCAGCAGAACACTTCGGCACCTCAGAAGATAATCTCACACTTGCAGATGGTACCATCACAGATACAGCCTCTGGCAAGTCTGTCACTTATGGAGAGCTGGCAAGCAAAGCCGCTGCGGTCTCACCTCCAAGCGAGATGAAGCTTAAGAAAGCCAGTGACTGGAAGATCCTCGGCAAATCGCAAAAACGTGTTGAGCTGAAAGACAAAGTCACCGGAGGCCGCATTTTCGGCATCGACGTACAACTGCCAAACATGCTTTACGGCACCGTAAGAATGGCCCCGCGCAAAGGTGTCAGCCTCAAGAGCTACGACAAGACCGCAACACTCGCCATTCCTGGCGTCAAAGATGTCGTCGAAATCAGAACAATCACGGGTGAAGGCCTGGGCGTTGTTGCTGACAACACCTGGGCAGCGTTCAAAGGTGCTGAAGCCTTAGAGATCGAGTGGGACGATCCACTCTCCCTTCAAAACTCCGATCAGATGTGGTCCGCCCTTGAAGACGCACTGACGCAAGAAGCCACATTCGAGTTGGGTGGCACGGGGTCTGATGCAGAGGTCTTTACATCTATTCCGGAAAGTGAAGCCGTATCAGCGCAATACCGTGTCCCATTCCTGGCCCACGCCACCATGGAGCCAATGAACGCGACAGCCCAGCACGACGAAAACACGATCCGTGTCTGGACTGGAACACAGGCCCCCGGCCTCATTCAGTCTGTTGTCTCCAGTCACTTCGACATGGACAGCGCCGACATTGACGTTACCACTACCCGTCTCGGTGGAGGCTTTGGACGTCGTCTGGAAGTCGACTTTGCGCTCTATGCTGCCGTCATCGCTAAAGCAACTGCACCAAATCCAGTAAAAGTGACTTGGACGCGCGAAGAAGACACGCAGCACGACACCTACCGTCCAATGGCGATTGGCCAGTTCAAAGGTCAGGTGACACCGGATGGCAGGTTAAAGACCATGGACATGCAGGTGGCTTCCCCATCCATCATCCAGAGCGTAATGCCACGGATCTTCCCGGGTATCAGCCCCGCAGGTCCAGACAACACTGTACTCGATGGTGCCTTCAATCAGCCGCTGGATGTTGAAAACATCCGCTGTCAGGCTCACGTGGCAGATCTTCAGGTGCCTATTGGTTTCTGGCGCTCAGTCGGTAATTCAGTCAACGGTTTCTTCCATGAGAGCTTTATGGATGAGGCCGCACACAAAGCTGGTAAAGATCCACTTGAGTTCCGCTTAGCTCATCTAACCAGCGATGAATTCCGGCCAGCACGGGAAGCCCTGAAGCGCGTCGCAGAAATGTCCGGCTGGGGTACCCCGTTACCCGCTGGCAAAGGCCGCGGCATCGCCCACGTTCTCTCCTTCGGTACGTGGACCGCACAAGTGGTTCAGGTTGATGTCACCGACAACACTGTCACCATTGAGGAAGTCTGGGCCGTTGCCGATCCGGGCATCGTTCTTGATCCGGGTATATTCAAGGATCAAATCATGTCCGGTATCAACTTCGGGCTCAGTCAGGCGCTGGGACAGGAAATCACATGGGTTGATGGCGAGATCGAACAAGCAAACTTCGACACGTTCGATGCCATGCGCATGTATCAAGCTCCCAAGATCACCATTGAGTTGCTGGAGAATTCTCCACGAATGGGTGGTGCAGGCGAACCTGGTACACCACCATCAACGCCAGCATTGGCAAATGCGATCTTCGCAGCAACGGGCAAACGTATCAGACAGATGCCACTCAGCAACGAGATCGACTTTATCTAGAGAGCGTTCCGTTTGATTGCATTCAATCAAACGACAAGAATTCGCTCAAAGCAAAAAAAGCCCGGAGCATTCACCGCTCCGGGCTTTTCATTTCTGTATGGAGGCTTGATCAATCGGAGAGGAAGCCAGCTGGCATTCCAAACGCTTCTTCCAAAGAGCTCAGTGTCGCATCCGGATCCGCTGTACCATCGGCAACCGCTTCCACATTCACATTCCCCGGCCCACGCGGCACCACATCACGGCGCTTCAAGTCCCGTTTCGGAGCTGCGATCACCCGTGATTTCTTCGGTGTTGTAGCTGCAACCGCAGGCGTTGACGCCTCTCCCGGCTTGGCTACAGGCATAACAACCTTAGAGGTATCAGTGTTCGCAACGGCTCCTTCGGCAAGAGGAGGCAGATCACCATCCCCAACCGAGGCTGTAGTCACATCATTATCTTCCACTGATGGCTGAGCAAGCACGGCTGGTTCAGCTGCCACATCCTTAGCAGCTTCAGGTGACGCAACAGCCGCATCTCTTGCAGCAGCAGCCCGCAAACGCTGCGCCTCTGCAACTGTCTTTGCAGTATCAAGATCCTTCGCCAGCTTTTCAGAAAGCTTTTGTGTCTGCTTCACATCACCAAAAGACGCGCTTGCATACTCCTGAACATCGACGGGCTCAAAGCTCGGAAGGTTGATCGATCCACGGATCTTCAGCGGTGTCATATCCGCAGTCTGCGTCGTTGCAGCTCCCTCATCATCCAGCTTGGACTGATCGAGCAGGCTTGGCTGCAAATACCACAAGACCTCACCATCTTTGATGTTGATCGCACCGCGTCCTTCAACCAATGCAGTCTTGCTTTGCAACGTCAGTGCCTGAAATTCTGCAGTACCCTGATCAAAGATCACATCAGCACCCCAGCTGGAAAATTCAGTCTGATCATTGTCCGTAAACGGCCAACCTGTAATGCCTTTGCCTCCGACAGAAGCAACCAGCCGGTCCACATCCAATTCATGCAATATGCCGTTGCCAAGCTGAAAGCTGAGCGCTCCACCCATATTGACCCAGAGGTCACTCGGTGTCTTACCGGAGGTGTTCACATCCATTTCAGCATACAGATTACCATCAACCCGCGGCATATCACTGAGCGATGCAAGGAATGGAGCCGCATCAATACCTTTTAGCGAGAACTCAGCAGAGATACCCGGTTTAACCGTTGCGCCGTTCAGAAGAAGCTTGCCAGCGCCCTCACCTTGATAAAGGCCAACACGGGCAACATCCAAAGCCAGTCGACCATCAGACAGCGCTGCTTTCAGCTCTGCATTCCGTCCACGAAGCGCACCGAGCTTCAGGTCCTGAATGGAAAGCGCCAGGTCCAGATCAAAGCTGCGCAGGACGGAGAAGTCATAAGCGCCCTCGCCCTTGGCATTCTTCTCATCACTGCGAGAGAACATCTTATCGAAAGACGCATGCGCAACTTCCAATTCACCACTGAGCTTTGGAACTTCACCTGTATCCAGACGGCCAGTTCCTTTGAGGCTTGTGTCATCCAGAACAAACCGCGCATTCTCAAAGGCGACACCGCTATCATCAGCTTCAAACTGACCAGAAAGCTCCAGCTTCTGACCGCGTAGATAGCGAGGGAGCGGTCGACCATACCAACGGGCAAAATTGTTGAAGTCATCTGTCTGGAAAGCAAAGATCCCATCAAAGCCATCACGCAATGAGTACGGACCCGTCAAACTCCCGGAAAACATCTCACTGGAGAACGCGAGATCAATATTCGCATCAGAACGCAGACCACCCTGCAAAACAATCGGCTCACCATGCCAGCGCGCGGTGCCTTGCAGCTGTAGTGGCTGAGACAGGCCTGAGAAGACAAAAGTCAGATCCATGTCATCAAGAGCTTCGTCGCGCCCTTCAACCGCCAGCATATTTGGCAGGTGAATGTCAGCGACACGCCCCTTCCGCAGGATCGCACCACCATCAACTTCCAGCGCAGCAACCAACTCATCGTAGGATTGGCCAACGCCGTAGAAAGACGCATCCACATTGGCAAAGCCGGATGCAGGGGCGTCTAGCCCTACCAGGCGAAGCAGTTGCTCAAAATTCAAGGACTGCCCGCTGACCTGCCCCTTTAATTCATAGCCATCTTCAAGGTAGTTCAGCGCAATGTTGCCGCCAAAGCCAACAGAGCCAGCGGTAATGGAAAGGTCTTTTGTGCGAACCCCACGTTGACGGAACTGCAGCTCACTTGTCAGTGCACCACTGCCAACCCCTTCTGGAAAGGCCGCATCATGTTGCGCAGCAACGGCAGCAAGGCTCGGCAACTCAACAGAAACTTGCAATGTGCCAACAGGCCGTGCACCAAAGGCAAGCTGGCCATTAAAACGAACTTTCTCTTGAGCAGGTCCAGTTACATGAGCCTCAACAGACGTCGCGCGAGCCTCGCTCAGCGCGGTAACTGATCCAACACGCCCACCAACAACATAACGCTCGTCACTCTGATTAAACGCACCTTCTGCTGTCAGGCCATCACCGTCATGCTCAAAATTAAGCACGAGATCGATCTCAGAAAGAACTATCGGTGCTTCTTGCTCAGGTTCACTGTAAGAAACGACACCTTTTTGAATGCTGACGGTGTCCAAGTCCAACTGCTGCATAAAGGAAGCAACGCGGCCTGCAATATTTGCAGCAACCAGAGAGGCTTCCCCTTCTTCACCCTCAGAAAGCTGCGGCTGCCAGGACGCGCCGCCTTTCTGATCAAATTCAAGCGTCCACTTTGGCTCAACAAGCTCAATGTTGCGGATGATGTTGCCACCAGTCAGCAAACGCAGAGAGTTCAGCTCGAACCGGGCTTTCTCAACCCGCGCAAACTCAATCCCGTCAGCTCGCGCAACACCTGCAACGCCAACATTATCAACTTCAATCGCCAGTGTCGGAAACAGATCCACACTCGTACGCCCATCAAGACGCAGCTTCCATCCGGTTGCTGTCTCAAAGGACTCTGCAATTTGGGCCTTCAGCTGTTTCTGCGGAACGAGAAGTGGCGCAAGCACCAGACCACAAACCACAAGAGCGGCAAGAGCTCCAAAAATAAGAAGAGAGCGTTTCATTTAGTCTTAGTATCCTAGTGGACGGTTTCGTGAGGCCCGAAAAAGGACTCTCATGTAAGCAGCTTGTACTCAACAAATACAGGGCAAAAAGCCCGTAGAAAACGTCTAAATTATGATTGGTTAAAGCCTTTCAAGACCCAGAACAAAAGCACAACCTATCCTGAACCACTGCGTTCTATCATATTTGCTCCCAATTGTCGCAGTATCACGTGGCTTCAAATTGGCGTATTTCTGTCCTTTTCCTTGGCTTTTGTAATTGTTTTTGCGTATCAATAGTATTCCATTCGGATCTGAAACATCTTTAAGCACAACAGAAAAGCACTATTTTAAAGTGCAAGAAAACCAATAGTTGCACGGAGCACATGAATGCTGGACGCCCTGAAAAAGTTCTTCAAAGACCTGTCAAACGAGCAGGAAGAAGCAGGCCGCTTTTCCGAAGACGATGAACGGCTGGCGGTCGCAGCGCTCATGTTCCATATCATCGCTGTAGATGGCGAGATTGAGCAGCAGGAGCTGGACCAGTTAAAACGCGTCTTACAGCAACAGTATGAGCTGAATGAGGAAGACACAAAAGAGCTGATGGACCTCGCCAAAGTACGTGATGAGGATGCAGTTGATCTTTATGGCTTCACATCAGTCCTCAAGCGCAAGCTGGAGCCGGAGCAACGCCTGACAGTCATCGAGGCACTCTGGGAAATGGTCTACGCAGATGGGTCCGTCCATGAATTTGAAGACAACACAATTTGGCGCGTTGCCGAGCTATTAGGCGTGTCCTCCAGAGACCGCATGAAGCTTAAGCAAAAAGTAGCCAAACGACAGAGTGGCAATAGCCCTTCTTCGACCTGAAGGTTTTGATTTACAATGTTAGAGCGGAATAATCAGCACCCTGCCAAAGTTCTGGTGGTGCTGCATCAGGAAACATCAAACCCCGGTCGCGTCGGGCAGCAATTGGTCAAGCGCGGGTTCGAGTTGGATATTCGCCGCCCTCGTTTTGGCGACCAACTGCCAGACACACTTGCTGACCACGCGGGCTCTGTCATTTTTGGCGGTCCAATGAGCGCCAATGACACCGATGACTTCGTGAAGCAAGAGATCGACTGGATCAGCGTTCCGCTCAAAGAAAACAAACCCTTCCTGGGCATCTGCCTTGGTGCACAAATGCTTTCTAAAAACCTTGGTGGCCAAGTCACAGGCCATGATGATGGATTGGTTGAGATCGGCTATTATCCGCTGGAAGCAACTCAGTCTGGCACTGACCTAATGGAATGGCCACAGCAGGTTTATCAATGGCACCGGGAAGGTTTCTCTCTTCCCATGGGTGCAGAGCTCCTGGCTTCAAGCCCGACCTACAAAAATCAAGCTATCCGCGTAGGCGATAATGCATTCGGCATCCAGTTTCACCCGGAACTCACATACGCCATGATGAGCCGCTGGACCACTCGCGCTGCAAGTCGTCTGGTGTTGCCCGGAGCCAAAAAGCGCGGCGAGCACTTCCGCGAGCGCTTTGTGTACGACCCAGCAGTTCTACATTGGCTGGAAAACTTCATGGACAACTGGATCGGCTACGCATCCGAACCCGCCAGTCACTGGTCATCTCACTCAGCTAAATAGCAAAAAGGCCCGGTCATTGCCGGGCCTTTTCATATAGGTTTGCACTTTAGTTATTCAGCTGCAACAGCCTCTGCACCAGACATCTTTTCTCCCGGCTGCAGGATTGGAGAACCAACTGGCAAAACATCACGACCACAAACATCCTTATAGATAATGTGCGCCATCACATACCATGCGCAGAAAGAACACAGGATCAGCACGTAACCGGCAATCACATTAAAGACCGCTGGACCGAAATGCCCCAGAACCAGCAGGATGAAACCGAGCAGCAGGCTGCCGAAGATGGAAGCTTCTGCAGTGTGAATGTGCAGCGCGCCGTAGAACATAATGCCGGTATAGATGGTGAATGGCAGCAAGAAGAAGCCGATGTCAGAATGGGAAGATGTATAAAAGCCCAGTTTGTTGCCAACAAGAATGCCTGCAAACGCCAGCCAGAATGCACCATAAATGGTGAAAGCGCTGTAACCGAAGTTATTGCCAGTCTTTCCTGTCTGGAAACCAGCGACCAACTGCGCAAGACCACCAACAAAAACGCCAAGCCAGAGCACTGGGCCCATGTTTTCCAGAAGACCAATGTTCACCATTTGCAGAACAAAAGTCGTCATACCAAATCCAGCAAGGCCGATAACTGCTGGGTTTCCTGTTTTAGTTTGCACGGTTGCACCCTCAATAAAAAACCCAACTCTGGCCTGGTAGGAAGGCAGTTCCTAAAGATCAGAAATTGGGAAACACATTGTTGAATTGGTTGGAGCGCTGAGTACAGAAGGACACAGACAGGAACAACCGCACTACTACGGAACGTAGCAATACCTAACGTCACGTGCTGCAGATAAAAACGAGTAACATATTGATAATTATATATATTTAAAACATTAAAACAAAAAAACCAGCAATGCATAGTGCTCATGCACCAAACGCATTGCTGGTTAATCCAGATTAGCAAATACCTTCAGGACTTATCCCTTAAAGGTAACAATCAGATCTTTCGCATCAAGCTGATCACCTGGAGCCACACAGACTTCGTTGATCTCACCATCACGCTCCGCATGAACAGATGTTTCCATCTTCATTGCCTCAATGGAAACAAGCAGATCACCAGCTTTCACAGCCTGACCAGCTTTCACAGCGAGCGTAGAGATAACGCCCGGTACTGGCGCACCAACCTGAAGCTCATTGTCGTCATCAACTTTACGACGCGCAGGTGTGTTTGCAGCACTGTGAGTGCGGTCGATAATACGGATGTTCCGAGGCTGACCGTTCAGTTCAAAGAACACACGCTTTTCACCGTGCTCATCAGTTTCACCAATCGCAAGACAAGAGATAACCATTGTCTTACCCGGCTCTAGCTCAGCCATAATCTCATCACCAACCTTCAAACCATAGAAGTAGGTTGGCGTTGGAAGTACGCTGGTCGGGCCATACTTGTCCTGAGCCTTGGCAAATTCAGTGTAAACCTTCGGATACATGAGCATAGAAGACAGCTCTTGCTCAGAACCTTTACGACCCAGAACACCTGTCAGCTCATTACGCTTGGCATCCATGTCCTCAGCTTCAAGCAAAGACCCAGGACGAACCGTAATCGGCTCTTGCCCCTTCAGAACTTTCTTCTGCAGTTCAACAGGCCAGCCACCCGGAGGAATACCAAGGTCACCGTGCATCATGTTGACGACGGATTCCGGGAAGGAGACTTCCTTGTTCGGATCGATAACATCTTCCGGCGTAATGCCCTGAGACACCATCATCACCGCCATGTCACCAACAACTTTGGAACTTGGCGTCACCTTCACAATGTCACCAAACATCATGTTCACGTCCGCATAGGCTTTCGCCACTTCGTGCCAACGCATCTCAAGACCAAGCGAACGCGCCTGTTCTTTCAGGTTGGTGAACTGGCCACCAGGCATCTCATGCAGATAAACCTCAGAAGCCCCAAAGCGTAGATCGCTCTCAAACGCACGGTACTGTGTACGAACAGCTTCCCAGTAGAAGGAAATCTGCTGGATACGATCTGTGTCCAGACCGCTATCGCGAGAAGTTCCTTTCAGAGCTTCAACAACGGAACCCATACATGGCTGAGAGGTCAGACCTGATAGGGAATCCATCGCCAAATCAACAATGTCAGCACCACTCTCAACAGCCGCCAGAACAGTAGAGGCCGCAATACCGGAGGTGTCATGGGTGTGGAAGTGGATCGGAATATCGATCTCATCTTTCAGCGCCTTGATCAGAACTTTCGCAGCCTGCGGCTTCAACACACCGCCCATATCCTTAATACCAAGAATATGCGCACCTGCAGTTTCAAGCTCTTTCGCCAGATTGACGTAGTACTTCAGATCATACTTCGGACGCGCGCTGTTCAAAATGTCGCCAGTGTAGCAAAGAGCTGCTTCACACAGCTTGCCTTGCTCCTGAACAGCATCCAGGGACACACGCATGTTCTCAACCCAGTTGAGGCAGTCAAACACACGGAACACATCAACACCAGATTCAGCAGCCTGACGCACAAAATGCTGAACAACGTTATCTGGATAGTTCGCGTAACCCACACCGTTGGAACCACGAAGCAACATCTGCATCAGCAGGTTAGGTGCTTTCTCACGTACGAGACGCAGACGTTCCCACGGATCTTCAGTCAGGAAGCGCATGGACACATCAAAGGTCGCGCCACCCCAGCATTCCAAAGAGAACAACTCAGGCAATCCCTGCGCATAGCTATCAGCAACCTGCGCCAAATCGTAGGTACGCATGCGTGTCGCAAGCAAAGATTGGTGCGCATCACGCATCGTCGTGTCGGTAACAAGCACTTGCGGCTGAGCTTTTACCCACTTGGCAAATTCTTTAGGACCAAGTTGTTCCAGCTTTTGGCGGGTCCCGTCCATTACTGGCAACTTGAACTTCGGCGCCACAGGTGCCGGTGCATCAGCTGGTGGTTTCGGGCGTCCCTTTGTTTCAGGGTGGCCGTTTACAGTGACATCAGCAATGTAGTTCAGCAGCTTCGTCGCGCGGTCAGCTGTTTTAATGTTCTCAAACAGCTCAGGCGTGTCATCAATAAAGCGCGTTGTATAAGAATTGTCCTGGAAGGACGCATGCCCAATAATCCGCTCAAGGAAAATCAGGTTGGTCGCAACGCCGCGAATACGGAATTCGCGCAGCGCACGATCCATACGCGCACATACTTCCTCAGGCGTTGGGGCCCAGGCGGTCACCTTCTCAAGCAGAGGATCGTAGAAACGGGTGATCACCGCGCCGGCATAAGCCGTGCCACCATCAAGACGGATACCAAACCCGGTCGCACCGCGATAAGCGCTCAGGCGGCCATAATCCGGAATGAAGTTGTGCTCAGGATCTTCAGTCGTAATACGACATTGAAGCGCATGACCATTCAACTCAATCGCGTTCTGCTCAGGAACACCGGTGACCGTTTTATCGCCAATACGACCACCTTCCGCAATGCGGATCTGCGCGCGAACCACATCAATGCCGGTGACTTCTTCAGTAACGGTATGCTCCACCTGAATACGCGGGTTCACTTCAATGAAGTAAACCTTGCCGGTATCCGCATCCATCAGGAACTCAACGGTGCCCGCGCCGCAGTAATCCACTTCGCGGCCAATCTTCAGGCCATACTCGCAAAGCTCACGGCGCTTTTCTTCATCAAGATATGGTGCAGGCGCACGCTCAACCACTTTCTGATGACGGCGCTGAATGGAACAATCACGCTCAAACAGATGTACGAGATTGCAGTGCTGATCACCAAGGATCTGAACTTCAACGTGACGGGCGCGCTCAACAAGCTTCTCGAGGTAAACCTCATCCTTGCCGAACGCTGCTCTCGCTTCACGTTTCGCTTCAACAAACTCGCGAAGAAGCGTCTCTTCATCACGGATCACACGCATACCGCGGCCACCACCGCCCCATGATGCCTTGAGCATCACCGGATAGCCGATCTGCAAAGCAAGACGCTTCACTTCTTCCATGTCTTCAGGAAGCGGATCCGTCGCAGGCATAACAGGAACACCAGCTTTAATCGCCAGTTCACGTGCTGCTACTTTGTTACCCAGGCGGCGCATTGTATCTGGCGATGGGCCGATAAAGATAATGCCGTTCTCAGCACATGCCTCAGCAAACTCTGGACTCTCGGAAAGGAAGCCGTAACCTGGATGGATTGCATCAACGCGTTGCTCTTTCGCGACGCGGATAATCTCGTCGATAGACAAGTAGGCCTCAATTGGACCCAGGCCTTTACCCACCTGATAAGCTTCATCAGCCTTAAAACGGTGTAGAGCCAGCTTGTCTTCTTCAGCAAAGACAGCAACTGTCTGGAGACCAAGTTCGTTTGCAGCTCGAAAAACTCGAATTGCAATCTCTGAGCGGTTAGCAACCAATATTCGTTGAATAGCCAAAGTTAGGTCCCCCAGTCTCTATGTATTTTGGGGCTTTATAGTCGAGCAAATCCCTCTATGGAAAGATTAATTTATAGTCACATGAGCTATTACTATATTTACCGGGTCACAAAACATTAAGAAAACGGGGAAATTCTAAGGAATTTATCGTACAATTGAGAAAAACTAAACACGTAAAAATATATACACAAACACTGTAAATTTTGACTTCTCTAATATATCTCACGAAAAATCTTCTACTTTTACGACTAAAGGTGCAACTTTTATCCGATCGCTCATGTGCAAACAGCAGGATTCGCGATGCGAACCCTGCCGAGAGCATAGGTAGGTGTCATTTTGGCTTAACGAATTAAGCCCAGCCGGAAACCCTCGGCCACAGCATGCGTTCTGTTTGCAGCGTGCAGTTTTCTGGCAGCGGAAGCCAGATACCAATCTGCTGTATGCTGAGAGATACTCAGGATCTGACTAATCTCCCAACTTGTCTTCCCTGCAGCAGACCATTTCAAGCATTCAAGTTCACGAGGTGTAAGGCGATGGCGGGGCCGACTGGTATTAGCACCAATCAATTCGCGCACCTTATTGCTCGAGTAAATGCCAACAAGATGAAGAACACTGATTTCGCGCTCATTCAGACGTACTTCCGGCCCACCAAAGATCAACATGCCTTGATAGCCTTGAAGGCCATGCACTGGCACGCAGACGCCGTCGTACATTCCGTAATCGCGCGCTTCTGACAGAACTTGCTGTGCAGCGGCAGTAATATTGCGATCACGAGCAACGCTTGACCATAAGAATGGACGGCTTGCGGTGCGCGCCTTCGCAACAATCGGATCGTTTTGTACGTAATCACGGTCGAGATAACGTTGTTGCCATTCAGGGCGCCAACCACTCAACATAATTGACCCATCAAAAGATGCGCCAGCTTCGGGGATCGCAGCGAGACAGAAGCTTGTAAAGCCAAAAGACTGGCCAAGTTCAGCAATACGCTTAGAAACACCTTCGGATGTTTCTTCATTATTAATAGATTCAACAAATTCTAGTGCAGCAGTCAACGGATTCATTTTATACACCCCTACATATTATGCCTCCAACAACCTTACTCTACGCAATATCCACTCAATATAGAAGGTGTATCTATCACCCATCTTCTATTCGAGGCTCATTGTTTTCATATTGGGAAAGAAATCTATTCAATTTAACTTCTATACCAATAGAATTACGTCCATATATATTGACATTGTTAAATTGCACTATGTCTTTTTCGAAAAGCTCTGAAGGAAAAACTTTAAACTTAAAGATCGAATTAGTATTTCTTTGGAAAAAGCTATTGTTAGGAGCAGGTTAATAAAACGTTAACCTTAGATTGCACACCGACCAATACGGATGCGTATGTAATATAGGAAAAATATTCCAGCAATTAGCAAGGTATCGCAGTTAGATTCCGTGTTTCTTTTCATTCTGCATAGATGCAAAAAACTTAACGATACGGCTGAGGGGAAAGCGGGGATAACTCCTCCCCGATGAAACTCACTGGTTAAAACAGAAGTAGCAACAAGCCTCATCTAACACTTATCCGCGGCATGTCTGGGGGCAATAAGAATTGGCAAAATTTATGCTAATACAAGACATTTACTAATGAAATCGGCTAGTAACAACGGCGAATGTGTTACACATAACCCGCAAAACTTCAGGCTTCTTGTAACCATTTAACACGATGTAACCTACCCAAAACGGCATATACTGCACGTTATAGTCATGCATCTTATTCAGCGAAAGCAGGAGGCGGACAATAACGTATACGCAAAAAACCCTTTTATGCCGGTATGAAACTGAAACTTCATTCCAGCACTCATCATCAGCATTTTTCGTCTTTATTCATTCCAGAGCTTTACAGCGATTTTCTCTGCCATATAAATGCCACTTCATTGGGTGAGGCACCGCACGGGCATTTTCAGTATCCCAGCCGAAGAATTGGGTACCGAGATACGTTTGGCCATAGACTACGGAATTGCACTTCTAGATGAACAAGAACACGCTGCACCGAACAACAAGATCACGGTCTGTCACTGCGATTTTGGGGCCAACGAACACTGGTAAGACGCATCTGGCTATCGAGCGGATGAGCGCATACTCGTCTGGCCTTATCGGATTACCACTCCGTCTGCTGGCCAGAGAAGTCTACGGGCGTCTTGTAGAGAAGAAGGGGCCAGATCTTGTCGCGCTGATTACAGGCGAAGAAAAGATCATCCCGAAGAACCCACGCTTCTGGGTCTCTACTGTAGAGGCAATGCCAAAAGATCTCGACGTGGACTTCGTTGCCATTGATGAAGTGCAGCTGGCTGGCGATCTGGAACGTGGCCATGTCTTTACAGACCGCATCCTGCATTTGCGTGGCAGAGAGGAAACTCTGCTGCTTGGTTCCTCGACAATACGCCCCTTGCTCGAAAAGCTGATGCCGGGTCTGAATGTGATCACGCGACCGCGCATGTCCATTCTGACATACGCAGGATCTAAAAAGATCACGCGCCTCCCGCGTCGCTCTGCAATTGTCGCCTTCTCTTCCGATGAAGTCTACGCCATCGCAGAACTGATCCGCCGTCAGCGCGGCGGTGCAGCAGTTGTCCTCGGCTCCCTTTCTCCGAGAACGCGCAATGCACAGGTTGACCTGTTCCAGAACGGCGATGTTGACTGGCTCATTGCCACCGACGCTGTAGGTATGGGTCTGAACCTAGATGTAGACCACATCGCGTTCGCCGGACACCGCAAGTTTGATGGCTATCAGTACCGCCAGTTAACCCCGTCGGAGACCGGCCAGATCGCCGGACGAGCAGGTCGACACCTGCGAGATGGTACTTTTGGTGTAACGGGCCGGGTCCCCGGCTTTGACGACGAACTTGTCTATCAACTCGAATCTCACGAGTTTGAGCCCCTCAAAGTGCTGCAATGGCGCAACCCAAATCTCGATTTTTCCTCGATTCGCGCACTTTTGCGCAGTTTGGAGCATTCTCCGCGAGAAGAGGGCTTGACCAAAGCCCCTCCGGCGGAGGATATCGGTGTTCTCGAACTTGCTAATCGTGACAGGGACATTCTTTCCCTCGCGACGACGCAAGAAAGAGTTTCATTACTGTGGGATACCTGTCAGGTTCCAGACTATCGCAAGATAGCTCCGGCAAACCATGCAGATCTCGTAACAGGGATTTATTCCCATCTGATCCGGGATGGAGCCATTCCGGATGATTGGTTTAACAGTCAGATAAAACTGGCAGACAAAACCGATGGGGATATAGACACACTGGCGAACCGGATAGCACATATCCGTACGTGGACCTTTGTGGCAAACCGTGCCGACTGGCTGAACGATCCTGCTCATTGGCAGGAAGTGACGCGCGGCATAGAAGATCGATTATCAGATGCCCTTCACGAACGGCTTACACAGCGGTTTGTGGATCGGCGAACCAGCGTATTGATGCGACGTCTGAGAGAGAACAAAATGCTCGAAGCGGAGATCACCGCAACCGGAGATGTCCTTGTAGAAGGACAGCACATTGGCCAGCTTCACGGCTTCCGCTTTGCTCCGGATGCAACGGCAGAAGGACAGGAAGAAAAAGCTGTCCGTGCTGCGGCCCAAAAAGCACTAGCTAGCGAGATTGAAAACCGTGCAGAACGGTTATCCCGCGCGCCCAACGAAGAGTTCATCCTCTCCGCAGACGGCACATTAAGATGGCAGGGTGAATCTATCGCCCGCCTGATAGCTGGTGAACAGACCCTGCGCCCATCCCTGATCATTCTTGCTGATGAGCAGTTGACGGGACCTGCACGCGATATGGTGCAGGAGCGCCTTGATCTATGGATCAAGACACACATCGAAACACTCCTGAAGCCGCTTTTCGACCTGGAACAGGGCGAAGAGATCGAAGGCATCGCTCGTGGCGTGGCATACCGCCTGACCGAGAGCCTTGGCATCCTTGAGCGTCAGGAAATTTCAGATGACATCCGTCAGCTCGACCAGCAGATGCGCGGTTCACTCCGCAAGCTCGGTGTTCGCTTTGGCGCCTATCACATCTATGTCCCTGCTCTTCTGAAACCAGCACCAAGCCAGCTGCTCGCGCAGCTCTGGGCGCTGAAAGAAGGCAAAGGCGAGATCAAAGGCCTGACTGAACTTCCTCAGCTGTCCGCCTCTGGCCGTACGTCCGTTCCAGTAGATCCGGAGATCGAAGGCGCGCTGTATCGCGTCGTAGGCTTCCGCGTTTGTGGTCCACGTGCTGTACGCGTCGATATTCTGGAGCGCCTGGCAGACATCATTCGTCCGCTGGTAGCCTGGAAACCTCTGGAAGAAGGCATTGAGCCGCCAGAAGGTGCACTGACAGAAGGCGGCGCATTCACCGTCACTGTTTCCATGACCTCCCTGCTCGGTTGTGCAGGCGAAGACTTCACAAACATCTTGAAGTCTCTCGGTTACCGTCTGGAAACACGCGAAGAACAGCGCCCTGTCGCCAAAAAGCCTGAAGCTCCAGTTGAAACACCTGAAGGTGCGGAAGCGGAACAGGTTGAAGGCGAAACTGCAGCACCAGTAGCGGAAGAACCTGCAACCGAAGAGGCTCCAGCTGAACCAGTTGAAGAAGCAGCACCTGCTGAAGCTTCTGAGGACGAAGCTGGCGAGCCAGAGATGGAAACAGTTACTGTTGAAATCTGGCGCCCGGGTCGTTTCGGTGGACGTCGCAACAACAACGAACGTCAGCGCAATACACGCAGTGGCAACGAACGTCGTGGCGGACCTCGCAGCAACAACGCTCAGCAGCGTCGCAATCCTGGTAAGCCTGGCGGTAAAGGCCGTGGCTTTAGCAAAGACCAGAACCGCGGCCAGCAAGGCAAGCCTGCTCCACGCAAAGACAAGCCGTTGGATCCGGATTCTCCGTTTGCAGCACTGATGTCCTTGAAACAGAACTTGGAAAAGGGCGACAAATAGTCGCCCCTTCGGGCTAACTGATATGGCAATACCAGAAGCACAAGAGTCTCTTCGCATCGACAAATGGCTCTGGTATGCCCGCATTACAAAATCTCGGACACTGGCACAAAAACTGGCAGTGTCCGGGCATGTTAGATTGAACAAAGATAAGATTGCGGCCGCCAAAACAGCTGTAAAGCCCGGTGATGTACTGACCATCACAATGCCGCGACGCCTTTTGATCCTTAAGGTTTTAAAACTTGGCACCCGGCGCGGTCCAGCCCCTGAAGCACAGCTGCTTTATGAGGACATGTCTCCCCCTCCACCACCCAAGGAAACACAGGTCCAGGTTGCCAAGCGCGAGGCCGGTGCAGGACGCCCAACGAAACGGGATCGACGCCAAATCGCCCGGATTCGGGGCTTCAACGAAATTGATCCTTTTTAGCGGCAACTTTACGCAAATTTTGCCCCAATATTGCAATCTCTTCGCCTATGACAGCGCTTGCACTACCCACTGAAAACCGGTAGCAAAGAGCACAAGTTTAAAGGACGAGAAAATCGTCAGGGCCACGAGAGCCCGTGCCGTTTGTCTTCAGACAAATTTGCAGCGCCAGAGACTAAGAGGATTGCGATGACATACGTCGTCACAGACAATTGCATCAAATGCAAATACACCGACTGTGTTGAAGTTTGCCCGGTCGATTGCTTTTACGAAGGCGAGAATATGCTCGTCATTCATCCAGACGAATGTATCGATTGCGGTGTGTGTGAACCGGAATGTCCAGCAGATGCAATTCTCCCAGATACTGAGCCTGGCTTGGAAAAGTGGGTTGAGCTTAATGCTGAGTACGCAGAAAAGTGGCCGAATCTGACTGTTAAGAAAGATCAGCTTCCAGAAGCTGCTGAGTTTGATGGTGTTGCAGAAAAACTCGAAAAGTATTTCTCTGATAAGCCGGGCACTGGTGATTAAGGTCCCAAAAGCTTAGAGCTACCAAATATTTATTATTTGCCAGACAGTATCCGCGGATGTCTTAATTCCTCTCTTGCTTGAGAGAGGTTGGAAATCCGTGGATAATGTGCTATACAGTTTTTTACAGTCATTTGGCAGTCTGGTTGCACCCTCCCCACTCGGAGGTTTTTTTATGGTCGCAGTTCAATTGAAGTGCGCACAATAATTTACTCCAGCATTCGCCGAAGTAGCCACAACATAGAATTCGACTGATCACATTTGAACGCGGAACCAATTGATGCGAGAAGTAGCTTTCCGCATACATTGGACTTTTCACGTTTTTCCAAAGAGAAAGATGCGGCGAACGCGCTGCATCTAGGTTGCTTGCGTCTCCCAGACAGCAAACAACCACTGCGCAGGAGAAGTATAGCGTATGGCCACACCCGCAAAAAAGACCGCGCAGCGTCAGGGGTTTAAAACAGGTGAGCACATCATTTATCCATCTCACGGCGTTGGATTGATTACTGCAATTGAAGAGCAGACCGTAGCTGGATACTCTCTTGAACTCCTCGTAATTGACTTCGAACAGGATAAGATGACGCTCCGTGTTCCAGTTGCAAAAATTGCTTCTGTAGGAATGCGTAAGCTGTCTGACGCATCTACCGTTAAGAAATCTCTTGAGACCATCGCAGGTAAACCTCGCGTGAAGCGTACCATGTGGAGTCGCCGCGCACAGGAATACGAAGCAAAGATCAACTCTGGCGATCTCATTTCAACCGCTGAAGTTGTTCGTGACCTTTATCGCTCTGATTCCCAGCCTGAACAGTCTTACTCCGAACGTCAGCTTTACGAAGCCGCATTAGACCGTATGGCACGTGAAATCGCAGCTGTTCAGAAACAGACTGACACAGAAGCAATCAGACAGATCGAAGGCGTTCTTTCCACGTCTCCAGGTCGTGCTGCCAAAGTTGCTCCAGCAACTGATGGTGAAGGCGGAGGTCAGGAAGAGGCAGCTTAATCAGCCTCTCCTAATCTAACTGATTAAAAGAAAGCCCTGCTCCAAGCGGGGCTTTCTTTTTTTGTCAAAAGATCCAAATGAACTTCAGCGCCGTATCTCAGTTTAATCGAGGGAGGCGTAAATGGCTCATTATGAAAGAGACCAAAGTCTCGGGCCTCTTGCCCGTCTGGCAAGAAAAGCCCCATATCTGTCAAAAGAAGAAGAATACAAGCTCTTGGAAGGCTGGATTGTCAGAGGCGATCACAGATCACTCGATAAGCTATCTCTGTCTCACTCCCGCTTGGTCATCGCTCAAGCACTTCGGTTCAAGTCCTATGGTGTCCCGCTCTCTGATCTAATTCAGGAGGGCCATATCGGCCTTATGGAAGCAGCCAACAGGTTCCAGCTCTCCAAAGACGTCCGTTTTGCCACCTATGCAACTTGGTGGATCAAATCATTCATTCAGGACTATGTGCTCCGCAACCAGTCGATTGTTCGCGGTGGAACCTCCTCTCGCCAGAAAATGTTGTTTTTCGGCTTCAAACGTTTGCGCGCAGAACTCTCAAGCAAACATCCTGACTTGAATGAAGAACAACTGCATCAGCAAATCTCAGAAAAGACAGGAGCAAAACTGAGGGATATAAGAATGATGTCTTCCAGATTAGGCCGGAAAGACACATCCCTCAATGCGAGCCTGAAAGGCAGCGAAACGAACCTGCAGCTTCAGGACACCCTCGCGGCTGAAGAACCTCTGCCAGACGAACTCGTCGAAGTGCACCTAGACCAGGAACGCGCAAAACGTCGTCTTTTCAATGCGATTAAAACGCTGCCACCACGCGAGCAGCGCGTCATTAAAGACCGCAAGCTAAAAGATGAAAGCGTTACACTGGAAGCCCTTGGCAAAAAACTGGGTGTTTCAAAGGAGCGTGTTCGGCAAATTGAGTCACGAGCAATGCAGAAATTGAAAGACGCTCTCACGCATTCGGATGGCTATGAAGCCAGCGGCTCATAACGCACTGCCTGAAAAACGAGCTTCTTTAGTCGGTAATGACCTTCAGGAGCTCACCTGGCTTGAAGCGTTGGTTCGCCTTAACCTGATTGAGGATCGTGAACAGCTCCAACCGACGCGATGGCTCAATGCCGCTCATGCCAACAGCAAGCTTACGAGCCGTCTCTCCACCCTTCGCTTGAATAATCTTAACTCGAAGTGGGTTAAGTCTGGCTTGTTCCGTCGGGCTTAGCTGTCGGAAGCTGCCAAGAGATTTTTCAAAATCACGAGTGAATACAGCAGTTGGCGAACGATTTGCGAAGATAAACCGATATCCGGTTAAGCCAATGCGTACGACACCGATGCGGAAAGACCAACCATCTGTAATTGCAGATCCAATAACGGCTGGCAAACCATTGATCGTGGTCGGGCGAACACTGTTATCAATCAAGCCATTGATCCAACCAGATAACATATAATCAGTTAAGCTGGCATATCCCGTCAGATCAGCACCATCAAAACGCATGGCAGTGCCGGAGTTATTACTCGCCAACACAGCCTCAGCAGAGTTCTCAAGCACAAAACCCTTTGGCACACTGAAGGAGATACCAAGGCCTTTGTGAAGGAACTGCCGCGCACGGACATACCCTTCCAGTGGATCGTCACCAAACAACATGCCATCCAAGCTGGTCAGATAGTCTTCACGACCATTCAGACCAATCCCCGGCGCACCGATCTGCCGTGCACTACGCACAGCGCGTTGAATACGATCAGGCGTGTTTGGATGAGAAGAAAGAAAATCTGGCGCTGAACTGCTTTGCCCACCAAGCTGCTGATAGCGTGCAAATTGCCCCATTGTGTTCAGGAAGCGCGCTGCGGCGTAAGGGTCATACCCAGCGCCAGCAAGTGTTCTCACACCCACATCATCAGCTTCAAGCTCCTGCTCCTGAGAAAAGCGCGCGAACTGCACCTGTTTCTCTTTGACTGCGGCATCAATGGTCTGCTGATCTTTGCCGATATTGGTCATCACTTTGGTGACGAACTCAGCCTCTTCAGCCTGACGTTGGCGTTTGATCGCATGACGCGCTGTCACGTGTGCCATTTCATGAGCAAGCACGGCAGCAAGCTCTGACGTATCATTGGCAAGCGCCAGCAACCCGCGCGTCACATAAAGATAACCACCTGGAAGAGCAAAGGCATTGACTGCAGGGCTGTTGAGCAAAGTAATGCGGTAGTGCGCTTCAGGGTCTTCCGAAGCTGCAACAAGACCACCAACAACACGTGCAATAGCTGCTTCAGCCTTACCATCCTTATAGACACCCCCATAAGTCGCGACGACACGCGGATGCTCTCTCGCCCCAACGTCACTCCCAAGCCCGGTTCGCAAGCTACCTGGTTTTTGAGCGCCTTGATTGGCAGAGCCGGTCAGCTGACACGCAACAAGAGCTACGGTCACTGCAGATATCACTAGCATTCTCAGGCTTGTCTGAAGTCCAGACAATGCACTACTCAAAGTCATTCGCGTTTCCGGCTCTTTGCCTTAGTCCAGAAGCTCCAACTGCGCTGGGTGCTTTAGCTCTATTAATGGTCCTTGGTTCAGTTGCATAACGCCCCTGAGGCGAACTCGCTTACCTTTCATCACTGAAAGATCATGCCCGAACTCCGAAAAATCCGCCAGCGTTCCCCTTTGAATAATCCCGGTTAAATCCTCTGTCCAGCGCTCACCAAAATTCAAGTATGTTTTGGATCGTGTTTGCCCAACAGAAATCAGCTTGGCTTCCACAATTCCATAAAGGCCGATTTGCTCGTAGCTAATTGACTTATAATCATTAATTACATTTTTAATGACCCATAATCCAACATTTTTCTCGCGAACCATACTCTCCAAATTAATAAGGAATTTCAAGCAATTGAAAGCTCTTAATTGTGGCCTAACAATGGCCATTCCAGCTTTGACCAGCCTGACCGACAAATCACCCAATTCAGGATCAACCAGAATCGCAGGTCGGCGTCCCCACCGATCCTTTTGCTCAATCAACGCCTTTACCCTGACTTCCCGTTCCTCAAAAAAGTCATCAGCAAGCAGCAAATCCCGCTCTGGCATTGTCAAATCTGCGAGATAATAAAACTCACCATCGCTCGCGATAAATCTCAAAGGATTTGCGAGCACCTCCTCCATCATGATGGTCGGCAAGCTCTCATCAAGAACCGAACGCTCATCACACGGCGTCGCTAACACGGTTCCTATACAGCTCAGCAAAAAGCAGAAAAAAGCAACAAATCCCCGGAACACAACAACCCACCAACAAAGTCTTATTTGGGAATTATATCAGGTCGATGCAGTCGGAACGCCCCCGAGAACTCTCTGAGAGCAAACCTCAAAGACGCCGGTTGAACAAATTCTCTTGCTTGAACTGATACCTAGCTTGTTCACAGAGAAGCAATCTATCTCGCCTACAGCCAAATTTCATGATATTTGAAAACGCGCTGCATCCTCAACGGATGATAACATCTTAAGCGGATCGATCCGGTCACGGATCAAGACACGCCTAAAGGCCCCGTAGCTCAGCTGGATAGAGCGGCCGCCTCCTAAGCGGCAGGTCAGTGGTTCGAATCCACTCGGGGTCACCAACACTACTTTTCACTAGTTCCTATTAGATCTTGCAAAGTTCAGGCAAATCAGGGTCTTATAGTGCAATAGAGCCTCATTAGCTTGTGCAAGATTATGCGCCATTGCGAAAATTTTGTGGGGTAGATTGTGGGGTAGCGTTGAGGGGTACTTATCATGCCAAGCCTGTTCCGCCTGAAACCAGCACAGCTTCGAAGCAATACACCTGGCAAGTTGAGTGATGGGGGCGGGCTATATTTCATCACAAGCAAATCAGGTAGAAAGAGCTGGGCATACATCTACACCTCTCCAATTACAGGAAAGCGTCGAGAGATGGGCCTTGGCTCCTATCCCGCAGTTCCCATCCAACAGGCCCGTGAGATGGCTGCTAAATGGCGAGCCATAAAGGAAGAAGGCAAAGATCCTGTAGCCCAGCGCAACCGAGAGCAGTTAGAGGCGCAAGAGCACAGCTTGACGCTTAGATACGTCTTAGAGCAAGCGTTCGAGGCTCGGAAGTCCGCTTTGAAGGGGGAAGGTGTCAATGGGCGGTGGTGGTCAGCATTAAACACCCATGTCCTTCCTAAGATCGGTAACAAACCCATAGAAGAGGTCTCACCAGCTGATCTAATTAAGGTTCTGAAGCCGATCTGGCATTCTAAGCAAGAGGTTGCAAAGAAGGCTATGCAAAGGCTGAAGATTGGCTTTGCTCACGCCCTTGATATGGGTCTAGACGTTCGCCTTGATACCACAGAGCGCGCCCAGCGGCTTTTAGGAAAACAGATTAGTAAAGCCCAGCCCTTCCCATCCATGCCATTATCTGACCTTCCAGCCTACTACAGGAAGCTTGAAGAGCTCGGAACCGTTCAAGCACGTGCATTACAGCTGGTCATACTCACCGCCAGACGGTCAGGTGAGATCAGACGTATGCGACTATCCGATATTGTAGATGATGTCTGGAACGTTCCTCCTGAAGACATGAAAGGGCGTGTTGGGCAACATCAAAGCCCGCAGCGTGTCCCGCTGAGTAAAGAAGCTCTCAGGGTAATTGAGCTAACGAAACCACATGCGCGAAATGGATACCTGTTCCCCCGCCAAGCTAAGCACGCCAGAGAGAGAAATCCCTTTCTCCAAGAAAACGCCATGTCTGATCTGATGAAGGCACATGAAACCGGCTATGTTCCTCATGGTTTTCGTGCAACCTTCCGCACATGGGCAGCAGAGATGAGCCTTCCCTACGATGCCGCTGAAATCCAGCAAGGCCACGAAGTGAGAAAGAAAGTTGAGCGCTCCTACAATCAGGCAGACTTGTTAGAGCAAAGGCGCGTGATCATGCAAAACTGGGCGGATGTTGTAACCGAAGAAGCAGGCAGCAACGTTATTTCACTTCACTTGAACGCATCTCACATAAATTAATGCAAAAACTTTCAACCTGTAACCTGCTGATAAATAATACCTCCTACCGTCATAGTGCTTTGCGTGTGACAAGTTTTTGCAGCATCCCACTAGACATCTTAAGACGATTCAATTTAGTTCTCTTCTTGCTGGGATATATTTGTGAGTGTTGCACGTTCTGTGCATTGTAACCACGAGATGTCTCTCAAAAACCGAATATGCGCACGTACTGTGTCCAGTATCCAGTATGTGCAACCAAACTCGCCAACAGGCGCAGTGTGTCTAAATGACCTAACTGCGCCCCGAGGGCGAGTTTTTTTATGGGCTGACCGCAGGAAAGGAATTGAGAAATGAAGACTGTAGAAACGGAGAAAAACGAACTGCCAAAGCTGATCACAGCCACAGAGCTCTCTGTGATCCTTGGCCTATCGCTCAACCGTCTGTGGGCACTTCGCAAAGATCCTTCCTGCGACATCCCTACACCAATCAACATCAGCAAAGGAGCTAGGGGGCAACGCTGGCGGCTCAATGAAATCGAACGCTGGCTTGATAGCAAGCAAGCTGCCAACGACGACACTCAAAAAGCAAAAGGTAAAGCAGCCTAACAAAAGGGTCGCGCAAGCGGCCTTCCCTCTCCTACTATTACACTGAAGGGCAATATGGCAGGCAAATACTCAAAGCATGACGCAACAGGGCGCACAACACCCAAGACACTTCGCAATAAAGGGCCAAAGAACAAGCCTCCTGAGGGAGATTGGATATGGGTTACAGGTGAACTCCTCGAATCCGAGACGTATCGCTCACTCAGTATCAACGCTAGGAAAGTTTTAGACCGGCTCAAAATCGAGCACATCGCTCATGGTGGAAAGGAGAACGGCAAGCGCAAGGTCACGCACCTACAATTTGCTGAGTACGGAGTTGGCAGAAACCGGATAGCCGATGCGATAGACGAGTTGGCGTATGTGGGATTGATTGCAGTTAATCGAGGCAGAGCTGGCAAGGGCACAGGGCATCCCAATGAGTTCCGATTAACTTGGATTGGAGATTGGGAAGGTAACCCCGCAACTAATGAATGGAAAGGAAAGACTGCTACAGATGCGAAGCGTTGGACTATGAAAGTGCGAGGCCTCAAAAAATCCAAACGGCAAGCTGCCAACGAGAACCGGACAAGAAAAAATCCTCACTCCCCAAAGTTGGGGTGCCTCACTCCCCAAAGTGGGGGTGAAAGAGATGCTGCGTAAAACTGAAATCGCAGAATTCAGCCATTCCTTTTACCCCCCAAAGTTGGGGTACTATATATATCTTGGACCAAGGGGCAACTTCCATGACTGACACAGCCAACAACACCGATCCGAAAAACAACACGATATTGTTCCCAATGA
The DNA here is from genome assembly GCF_001623065.1 of Pseudovibrio sp. Ad46. Taxonomy (NCBI): domain Bacteria; kingdom Pseudomonadati; phylum Pseudomonadota; class Alphaproteobacteria; order Hyphomicrobiales; family Stappiaceae; genus Pseudovibrio; species Pseudovibrio sp. Ad46. The sequence goes on from NZ_LMCG01000083.1 coordinate 44,516, forward strand.
AGCATCGAAAAGGGAAAATCAGGCATGTTGCTGCAATTTTTGCCAAAAAGCGCGGTAAAGATCGGGAGGCCTATTGGCGGCGGACAGTTGAGAACATGCGAAAGCAAGCAGTATCTGCAGGAATTGCTCCTGAGGTAGTTGAACTACATGTTTCTGAGTTCTCTGCTGCGGTGGCCCTAGAAGCTACGAGCTATGAGCCAAACCGAAAAGACAGCCAAAAAGTTTGATTTTCAATTTGGTCGATTTAGCAGCACTCAAGCAGGGCAAAGGACGCGCCTCCGGCGCTTACTCCCTGCTGAAGAACCACACCTGAAACCACGGTGAGAACGATGCAGGAACAGCCTACCAAACTCACAGCAAAACAGAAGATGATCGTAATCGAGTGGGCCCTCAAGGCCCTAACAATATCATCTGTAGTCTGGGCAATCGCATGGTGTCAGGCCCAAATCCATGGATAGCCGATGGTGCTTAATGCACCCAACTTTAAATTGGACGTCCCGAATTCCAGCTCCTACCCATGTCTCAAGCCAAACCGGAAACCCAATCGGGTTCTTGAGGAGATGCAAGAAGCTAACACTTGACATAGGCGCGCGCCTTTTCATTCAGCAGAAACATACATTTCCCCAAGTTCATGACACCAAGCAGCGCAGTGCTTAGTGAGCCCAAATACTGAGTATGCAGAATACGATTAGCTGTGACGCTACATTTGCAATGACCATATCAATCATCTCCATGCCTTCTCCTTTCTTGCAGTGGTTGAAGATGCCTCTGATCTTAAGGAGCGCTGGAGAGGGGTAAGTGAGGCTCTGCACACATTCGCGAAAAAAGTGAGATTTTTTTGGCGGGCAGCAAGCTATCCTTCTGACGTCTCTATGCTGCTCTGCTCCCTCAATACGATTTCAACAGCAACGACTTACGACGCTCACGCATGTCGTAGATGAACGTGCTTTTGCCACTGTGATCGGCAGAGAGGTCAGAGGGCTGTTTGCAGTCGGCAGGATTATTATGCTTGTTTCAATAAATAGAATCGCGAAGTATCAACAATTTAGAGCTTTCGCGAGGTTTGCATGTCTGAAGAAAATTTAGATTTGACATTTGGAGCATCCAGTCAGGAGCCAGATGACCAGCTTTTCATCTGTTTTTTGGATGTGACCTATGGAACGGCTGAAGACGAAGAACAGGAAGCTCAGGCTTATAAACAACAACTCATTGAGCAGTATGATTTAGAGGGCTTAGTTGAAGTTGACATCTTTCCTGGCGCCTCTTTGCCCGCATGGCTGGTCACAATAGGGCTGGGTATTCAGATAATCGTGACTGGTGCCGATCTCATTGAAGCTCCGGCGACATACATTGAATTTGCCGCAAAGGTGAAGCGATATGTGACGAATGGAACTAAGATAGTCGTCAGTAAAAACGGAGCTATGATGCTAGCATTAGATGCAGTAAATAGCCACCTTACCTACAATCCGATATCTCTTTCCGTCATTGCATACGACTACGTCGACAACCGTTTGGACCAAGTCGATTACACGATGAAGATAAACGGCGTTCAAGACGCACCTTACATGGAATGGTTATCAGCTGTTGACCACATTTTTGATGTAAGAGCGGATGATCGAGCTTTTCGCGTCGTCATCAAGGATGGCAAAGTAGTTTACCTAGAAGAAGTAGACCACAATGCAATGTAGTTCTTGCTCTAGCGGGTCCGGCTGTTCTTGCCCCCCCCGGTTTAGGGACCGTGTTTTGATTTTTTCAGTTTGCTGCGGTGGCGGAGCCCGATTTATGGCCCGTTACAGCTGAAAAAACAGCGGGGTTACATGTCAGGTTCAGGCGGAAAAGATTAAGTAAATCAAAGCCCCACCCCTCAAAACATGTAAAATCACCCCCTTTTAACGTACTCACTCAGTTTCGCATTTTGGCTGCAATTGGCTGATCTCCCCTTCATCCGCTTAACTTCGCTCTCCAACCGCTAATCAAAGGGGGCAAAAAGCGGAGGGTAGCTCCCTCACCCAAACAGGCGTAATAGATTGATTGTATATCCTTTTTTTGCTTCCACGGGCTTTTAAGAGGGGAAGGTAAGCAAGGCCTTTAAAGCTGAAAAACGACAGAGTTCAGCCCCATCATAGCATCCGCTCCATTTTGCCCACTCAAGAGCACTCAAGCAAAGAGGGAAGCAGGACTACGCGCGTTGAGGCTTAGAAAGCCCGTATAAAGCAGGAAACACTCTCAGACGCCACCAACCGTAGGCAGAAGCCCAAATCGAACTGCAGCACGCTTTAAAACGCCCAGCGTAGCACTGCAACGCCTCTCCCCCATCAAGGCACAGCACAAGCGCTAGAAGCCATGATGAGGCGCCTTCAAGGCAAATGAACTGGGATTATCAAAGCGAGGATGAGAAAGCGCCCAGAACAGGCTTAAACGGCTTTCTGGTACTCTTGGCACTCTGAAGCTCTAGGTGGATAAATAGCATCACTGTTTTGAACACGCAACCGTCAGGCCGCAAGCCCCATCAGCAACCTGTTACCCCAGATCAAGGAAACGTCCCTCTTCAACAAGTGACACACTCACAAAAGAGATAACCCACCAAATCAAAACAGCAAATCCAAATGAGCTTAACAAGATCGGCACAGCGACAGAACAGTCATAGACACAGCTTAAGGACCTTTCAGAGACAGCTAGGACAAGCTGAGAGAACGGCACACAACTGATTATATAAAACTGAGGCCATGCAAAAACTAATGATTGATAGAATTATATCTATGGTTGCAATATGCAGCGCGAAATTGTGATTCTTTTGATGTATTAGGTGTTTATGATGTCCTCCCTACATGATCTCTTAGCCAGTTACCGCGCCCAGGCAGTCACCGAGAGAGAGAAAGGGACGTACTTTGAAGACCTCGTAAAGGTTTACTTCGAGAACGACGATATTCAGCGCTCAGAATACGACCATGTATGGACATTTCGAGACTGGGCAAAAGAGCATGGTCGAGATGGCAAGGACACGGGTATAGACCTTGTAGCCCGCATGAATGATGGATCGGGTTACTGCGCAATTCAATGTAAGTTCTACAAGCGGGATCATCACGTGCAAAAAGGGGAGATCGACTCCTTCTTCACTGCATCCGGTAAAGAGCCATTTACTCGCCGCATCATTGTTGACTCAACAGAAGCACCATACAGCAAGAATGCAGAGGACGCTCTGCAAGGCCAGCAGATCACGACCACCCGTATCGGCCTTGCGCAGCTTGAAGAGAGCCGTGTCGATTGGGAGAAGTACCTCGCTACCAGTGAAGTGGTTCTTCGCTCCAAGAAGACACCACGACCACATCAGGTAGAGGCCTTTGGGGTCATTCGAGAGCGCTTTAAAGAGCATGACCGTGGCAAGCTCATCATGGCTTGCGGAACTGGTAAGACCTACACAGGTCTATGCCTGATGGAAGAGCATGCTGGCAAAGGGAAGCTAGGATTGTTCCTCGTGCCTTCACTTGCTCTTATGGCTCAAACAGTGACCGAGTGGAAGAATGATGCAGTAGAGGATTTCAGAGCTTTTGCGGTCTGTTCAGACACGCAGGTAGGCAAGCGCAAAGTCAAGGATGATGTTGCTGACATCAATATCCATGACCTCGTCATTCCGGCCACGACTGATGCACACAAACTTGCTGAGAAGATTGCAGATCTTCCCAGTGATGAAATGACCGTTATCTTTGCAACCTACCAGTCCATTCAGGTACTCAATGATGCTCAGCAGCTAGGGCTTCCCGACTTCGATCTGATCGTTTGCGATGAAGCCCACCGGACCACCGGCGCAACTCTGGCAGGTGAAGATGAATCCAAGTTTGTAAAAGTCCACGACAACAGCTTCATCAAGGCGAAGAAGCGTCTTTACATGACAGCCACGCCACGCATTTTCGGCGATGAGGTTAAGTCCAAGGCAAAGCAGGTAGATGCTGTTCTCACCTCAATGGACGACGAGGCTTTGTTTGGACCTGTGTTCTTCCATAAAGGTTTTGGATGGGCTGTCGAAAATGGTTTGCTGTCAGATTACAAGGTCATCGTTCTTGCGGTTGATGAAGGCATGGTCAGCCGCACGGTGCAGAACCGACTTAAAGATGGCGCTGAGCTGAAGCTGGATGACGCAACCAAGATTATCGGTTGTTATAAGGCGCTGACCAAAGAGAACCTTATTGATGATGGGGCCGGGGACAAGAACTCCATGCGCCGTGCTTTGGCCTTCTGCAAGGATATCAAGAGCTCCAAGCTGATCGTTGATGAGTTTGAAAAGGTCGTAGACGATTACCTTTCGACATTGGCTGAAGAAGAAGGAATTGAGGCCGATAAGCTCCTCCTGTGTGATGCGGCTCATGTTGATGGGACATTCAACGCCAAGGAGCGTGGCGAACTTTTGAGTTGGTTGAAGGCTGATGCAGAGGCAAACAATTGCCGCATTCTCTCTAATGCCCGCTGCCTATCTGAAGGAGTCGATGTTCCCTCACTGGACGCAATCATGTTCTTGCATCCTCGCAAAAGCCAGGTCGATGTTGTTCAATCTGTCGGACGTGTGATGCGCCGCGCAGAGGGTAAGAAGCTTGGCTACGTGATCCTTCCAGTAGGCATTCCACCCGATGTCGAACCAGCAGAAGCGCTGAACAACAATGAGAAGTACAAGGTTGTCTGGCAAATTCTTAACGCATTGAGAGCTCATGACGAGCGTTTTGATGCGACCATCAATAAGGCATCGCTTGGCGAGGACATCACAAAGTCAATTGAAGTCGTGCCTGTTGTGGATCGCTTGCCTGAGAAAAAGAGGGCAGCGCTGAAGTCTGACATTGGCAGTGGTGGTTCAGCGGATGATAGCCGTTCAGATGGCGATAGCGTCTCCATGGACCTCCCTGTCGAGGAACAGCTCGGTTTTGTCTTTGATGAGTTCACCAAGGCGCTACTTGCTCGCATCGTGAAGAAGTGTGGTACGAGGGATTACTGGGAAGACTGGGCGACTGATATTGCCACGATTGCTCAAACCCATATCACACGCATCACGACTATTGTTGAGAAAGAGGGAACCGCCCAGCGCAAAGCATTTGAAGGGTTCCTTGCTGAGTTGAGAGACGATCTGAATCCAGAAATTTCCCCAAGTGATGCTATTGAAATGTTAGCTCAACACATCATCACTAAGCCTGTGTTTGATGCCTTATTTGAAGGCCATGCCTTCACAAGAGAAAACCCGGTTTCCAAGGCTATCAATGTGATTTTGGAAGCGTTGGAGGAGGAAAATCTTGGCAAAGAATCTGAGAGTCTGAGTAAGTTCTACGCCAGTGTGAAGCGCAAAGCCAGCGTTATTGAGACCGCTGGAGGCCGGCAGAACCTAGTAGTGAAACTTTATAACGAGTTTTTCCAGAAAGCGTTCCCAAAGCTGAAAGATAAGCTTGGCATCGTTTATACACCTGTTGAGGTGGTGGATTTTATTATCCATTCTGTAAACGATGTGCTGCAAGCGGAGTTTGGTCAAACGCTGGGCAGCAAGGACGTTCACATCATTGACCCATTCACAGGGACAGGGACATTCATTACCCGCCTTCTCCAGTCTGGTCTCATTAAGCCTGAGGAGTTGGAGCACAAGTACCGCAATGAGATCCACGCCAACGAAATTGTTCTGCTAGCCTATTACATTGCAGCCATCAATATTGAAGCGGTCTATCATGAGTTGGCAGACGAGCAAGAACTGCATGAGAAGGGCACCTACACGCCGTTTGAAGGCATCTGCTTGACTGATACTTTCCAGCTCTATGAGCAACAACAGGACATGATAGCCGACCTGATGCCTGACAACTCCGAGCGCAGAACACGCCAGAAGGAACGCGATATTCGGGTAATTGTGGGCAACCCACCTTATTCTTCCGGTCAGCGTAGCGAGAACGATAATGCGGCGAATATATCCTATGCAAACTTGGATGAACGTATTCGTTCGACTTACGCTGCAAATTCAAAAGCGACCTTACAAAAAAATCTTTACGATAGCTATATCCGCGCCGTTCGCTGGGCCACTGACAGAATAATTGATACAGGCCAAAAACGAGGCGTTGTTGCTTTCGTTTCCAATGCAGGCTGGATCGATGGGAATGCAAACGATGGTCTTCGAAAGTCCTTAACTGAAGACTTTTCTAGCTTATATATTTTCAACTTACGAGGCAACGCTCGAACATCTGGTGAAGAACGCCGCAAGGAACGGGGTAACGTATTTGGCGAAGGCACCAGAACTCCAGTTGCAATATCAGTTTTAGTTCGCAATCCTGAAGCAACTGATTTTGGGAAAATATACTATCGCGATATTGGTGATTATCTGGATCAAAAAGAAAAGCTGTCTATCATACGCGGCCTTAAGTCCATTAACGGTATCGAAGCTTCAAAAGGATGGACGCAACTTACACCTGACGAGAATAACGACTGGATAAATCAAGCAGATCGTTCGTTTGCTCGTTTTCCTGCTCTTGGAGACAAGAAGGGGCTAGAAGACAACGCAATTTTCCAAAATTTCTCGCAAGGTGTGTTGTCCAGCCGAGATGCTTGGTGCTTCAATTCTTCTGAGATTGAAGTCAAATCTAAAATGAAACGCACGATTGCCTTCTTCAATTCGGAGATCGACAGGTTTATAGAAGCCGGTGGAGGTCGAGAACCTAAAACTTTTTTTGACAGGAACGCCAAGCAAATCAGTTGGTCTAGGGCGTTGCTCAAGGATGCTGAACGCTCGAAAAAGGCTAATTATGATCCAGCGAGAGTTGTTCATTCCCTCTATCGGCCATTCACTCATCAATGGGCATATTTTGATCGGCGCTTTAATGAGATGGTGTACCAAATGCACCACTTGTTTCCAGAAAGGGAGAGCCAGAACCTTACTATCTGCCTATCAGCTGCGAGAGGGAATGTAATGTTTTCTGCGCTTATGACGCAAGATTTACCTGAGTTCTGCATCGCATCTTCACTTGCCGGGTCGCAGTGCTTTCCCCTCAAACTTTACGTGCCCACTAGCACCGATGATGGCCTTTTTGCCACTGGTGAAGCAGCCTACACAGAAAGAGACGGTATCAGTGATGAGGGACTAAAGCACTTCCAAGACGCCTACTCGATTGTGTCCATCTCTAAGGAAGACTTGTTCTACTATATCTATGGCCTGCTTCATTCCTCCGATTACCGCGAGCGTTTCAAGAACAACCTGTCAAAAGAACTCCCGCGCATCCCTGCGGTTTCCCGAGTTGAAGACTTCTGGGCATTCTCCAAGGCAGGCAAAGCGCTGGGTGAGCTGCATGTGAACTATGAGAGTGTTGAGCCTTATCCTGTCATCTTCAAAGAAGGCTCTCTGGAGCTGGCGAACATCACAGATGAGGAAGCCTTTTTCCGCGTTGAGAAGATGAAGTTCGGCAAGAAACAAGCCAAGGATGAAGACGGAAAATCAAAGAAGGTCGATGACAAGTCCACGGTGACCTACAACGCAAATATCACCATGACAGGCATTCCAGAGGAAGCCTATGACTACGTGGTCAATGGCAAGCCTGCCCTTGCATGGGTGATGGAACGCCAATGCGTGAAGACTGACAAGGCCAGCGGTATCGTCAACGATGCCAACCGGTACGCTATCGAGACAGTGGGCAATCCACGTTACCCGCTAGAACTCTTCCAACGCGTCATCACAGTAAGCCTTCAGACGATGAAGATTGTGAACGCCCTGCCTAAGCTAGAGATCATGGAAGAGGCCACTTCAGCAACGCCAGAGCCAGCATAGGATAGCCCAACAAAAGTAAGTAAGGGCAAAGCTGCTGCCCTTACAGGCGCGACAAACACTCATCAGATACCGCGACAAGGCAGAACTGGTTTTACCCCTTCAGCCTCAAGACCTAAGAGGCTCTAATTCCAGAGAAGTGCGACAGAGGCACGACAGCAACTCGAACAAACAACATAAGGTCAGAACGGGGACACGGGAACTCACTCTAACCTTATGCAGTTGAAAATAAATTTAGGCCGCAAGGACAGCAGAGGGACGCCATGAGGTCGGCAAAGCATACAGCGTCTCCCCTTATGAGGGCTGCCCAAACACTGCTAGTCCCAGACAGAGCGGGCAGGCAATAAGCACACACAGTGTCTACCACTTAGACAAGCACCAACATCTCTGACCTACGCATAGCTATCAGGATCTTCCAGCTCATCAACCATCGCACCAAAGAGCGCAAGCCGATCCATTTCATCTTGGGTGAGGATCACATGTAGATGGACCATCTCTCCAACAGAGTTGACTTCACAACGCTGGGCGACGAAGTCAACGGCCACTTGGAGCAAGCTGTTTGTCTGATCTGAAAAATTGTTTGAAGTATGCATAGTCGGCTTCCTTGTAGCAGGGCAACCCGACAACAGAGACGCCAATCTCTGGTGGTCGGGCAGAACAAGATTGGCGTTACCGCTACAAGGAAGCGGCGCACATACGTGCTCTCATTCGCCCGACCATAGAAAACCACGCTCACAGGGAGACGTGGCGCGGTTGGAACGCCTTGTAACAGAAAGGGACGCCAATCCCCGCGCACCTCTGTTTGATGCGCTCACCAGCCTTAGGCTAGCTATGAAATAGCATGGTGAGAATTCTGGGATCTGTCAATAGCGAGGGGTAGCCAAGTGCCCGTTAACCGACAAGATCGGAAATAAGCTCTGGCTGAGCGGAGCACGGGCTTGCAATAGTGCTGATTGCATCCGAAGAGCGTATGCTAAGCTATAAAGCTCTGACAAAAAACTGGAGTAGCAGCTGTGAAGCTCTACAAAAAGATGATTTTAATTCGACGTGGTCCTCAGTCAGTTTGATAATTTGGTGAATTCCAATGCGTGACTCTAATCATGACAGCAAACATTGCCCGCTTAGCGCTGTAGATCGACGATTGAGTGACCTGCATCGCCAGTGGCATCAGGCAGAAGAAGCCTATTTCAATCCAGAAGAGTTTCGAATATCAATTCAAACCGCAATTCAGACTGCTAGAACAGTTACCTTTATTCTTCAAAGCAATAAATCTATCATCCCAGACTTTGAAAACTGGTACAGCAAATGGCAGGAGCGCTTAAAAGCATTACCGCTAATGCGCTGGATGGTAGATGCGCGAAACAAAATCGAGAAGCAAGGAGATCTGGAACAACATAGCGTAGTTCATGCTGAGATTATTTCTTCTTATTATGATGATGGAATGCAAGAGGAAATTCCGGCAGAGTTATTTGAAGGGCTTCAAAACCTAATCGAGCGAATTCCTACAAATGACGAAGGAGCACATATTCGCAAGGATGGGGTTCTTCGAGTTGAAAGACGGTGGGTAGAGAACACGCTTCCAGATTATGAGTTATTGGACGCAGTAGCAGTTGCCTACGGGCATCTTGCGCTTTTAGTCTCGGATGCTCATAAGCAAATGGGTCTACCTGAGCCGATTGTTGTTACAGATGAAGGCGAGATACCCTATGACCGCGCAATGGCTGGAGGGCGCTTGCCATGCATGATTGGGCACAGTGAGCGAAGATCGCTAAATATATGGATTGCAACCGGTGAACGCTTTGATTTTGAGAGAAAGAGCGAAACCGTCAGTCGTGAGAATCTTGAAGAGGCTGCTGAGAGATACGGCTTCGATACAAGCAAAATGTTTAGTGCTAGCGGAGATTTGTATGAAATAGCACGCGAATATTTTGAGGTAGCGCGACGATTGTTCTTACAAGATGGTCATCACGTTTTTGCTGTCTTCATTTTTAAAGATAAAAAGATGATTAATATGCGGGAGTTACGTGTAGATGAGCACGGGCAAAAGTATATCTTAATGCGGCAGCTTGCTAACGATGTTCTGCGTTTAGGCGGAGACGCTGTTTTGATAATCAACGAGGTTTGGCGGGCTAAGTTTAAGCCTCAATATCGTTATCGAAGAGTTGCAGAAATTCCCGGACGAGAAGAAGGACTGGCCGCAACCTTAATTGCGAAAGATGGCGAGCCGCTAGAGCTTTACGCACCGATAAATCGTTCCGGTGAGAATGTTGATTTGGGTGAGACTATTGAGATGAAAAGTGTCTCAGTAAGCGCATGTGCACCAATTTATAACGCTTGGGGTCGTGAAATGCCTTCTCAGCTGAACTCCGATACGTTGTACTTTTCCAGGCCAAGTTCGCTAATGCGAAAACGAATGAAGTTACTGTCAACAACCGCAATATCATCAACCTATTCGCATTGGTTCGATCATTAAGAATCCGCACAGAAGAGGTACACACTGATAAAGAAGGCTATGCAATCAAGAGTACAACCTTCCACTTAGTCACGTGGGTAACTCAGTTTGAGAACCAGTTTATCGACTACCTTGCCCCATAGTCGTGTCCTGAGACATCCCTGTCTCATACATTAGGCTTTTTCCTTCCAACTCCGGTATAAGCAGCGCTTCCAAGTATGCAGTGAAGATCACACGGCGCTTCGGTGCTCCCCCATCAACACCAGGTGCATTCCGGCACATGTCGTACAGTTCGCCAATCTTTACCTTGTCCAAAACATCGCAAAACTCACCCAAGCGCTCCCCCCAGCTCGGGTACTGCAGAAGCAGATCAACCAGAGCACTAACAACAGCCGATTGCAGCTGTTTGCTGTCGTAGGTGGTGTTCAGCAAGGCATAGAGAGCCTTCCATACAACATCCTCCCCATGACGCTCTATAAGGCGCTGAAGACGCGCGGAGCCGCATATTTGAGGTGGTGCATCTACTCCGGTACGGAAGCGAACATTGTAGGGCACAATCTCAACTCCAAAGGAACTGCATAGGGCTTCAGCTGCTGAATGATCAAGGGCCTTTACTGCGGGCATGAGCGCTACTCCGGCAATGAATGAGTAGTAGAATCATACCTGCTCCAAGCACGCAGTACGACGCCAATTGAGCATGACCAAGTGACGAAGAAAGCAATCAGTTGCATACTTTGGCAAAGGAAAAGCCGAAGATCGCTACTCAAAGCCAGAAATTACTTGAGAGCCCCAGCATCTTCAAAAGGTATACCCTGAGGTATACCCCAACAAAAAAGGTCCCTGAAGATCAACCTCAAGAGTACCGTGAAAACTCAGTTTGTGGGGTAGATTGTGGGGTACAAAAGCAAGTAACATCAATAACTACTTGAAAAATATAATAAATTAAAAAACTCAAGGTGACACTCGGGGTCACCATTTATATGAAATTATAATGACCCGGCATGAGAAAATAATTACTACGGGAACAGGCCTCTTTCTCCCTTCTGCATACGATTAATTCTTTGATTTCCTTGAACCTAAGACTGTATATAGAAACAAAATTTTAATCAGCTTTTGCGGTATCTGCGATCACTCTTGTTCCTCAGGTACTTAGCATTAAATGCCGGTACATATCCAATGACTGCAAAGTACTTCTGGCGAAGAGCATTCGCGTATCTACTAGATCTGTTTATCCTCGGCTTTGTCATTACCGCTATTGTCGTCGCATATAACAGTGTTTTTTCTACACGATTTCTTGCGCCAGAACTTCTCAAGACAACTGCCTGTGCACCTCAATTTGACATGATCTCGCAAGAGCGTATGAATGAGATCTTACCGCTCGAACCAGGCCATCAACGCCAGCAAATTCTCTGCAAGCAAACAAACATGTTTGCAAGTAGCTTCCACATAACGGCTCTTCAGAAAATCTGGAAGGAAGGCAATGTCACACGTTCTGTCTCAGTGAGTTACTACTCTGATGAATACGGTAATCAAAGAACTTACCTCCCATCAGAGCCGTTCTTCTATTTGCTCGCCCCATTCGTATTTGCCTTGTTTCTTGCTAGAATGGGTCAGACCCCAGGAAAGCGTCTACTCAATTTGAATGTATATAATGCCTCTCTTCAGAAGCCTGATCTAAAGTCAGCATTAAAGCGTGAGTACTTTAAAGCGACAGTTCTCATCATCACAGCCTTGTTTGGGCTTTACTCACTCTATCAGATCATCATGTTAGATTTGGTAGAAGCAGGAAAACAAGCTCAGGAACTACTTCAAAACCTCGGACAAGGAAATTTCTGGCTTTGGATCGTAGGCGGGGTTGTTCTCAGTCTCGCTGCCTTCTGGTTCGAGTTTGGCTCATTCATACGATGGAGAGGCCGCACTTATTGGGATCAATTCGCAAATCTTACGACGAGTAAGACAGAAGACTTGGTAATGAGAAAAGCCGAAGCCGACAAGGTTATCGCTGATAAGTAAACCGCCAATTGGATGGTGAGCTCTCTTCGGCTCGCCATCCAAACTTAAATCTTGAGGCAGTTCTTTCATTTACATTTAGCTAATTGAGCCCACCATTGAGGCAGCCAAAACTGCACATGGAGGGTAAGCCATGAACTATATATCCAATGTGCTTAAACGGTGCGGAGATAATCTTCGGAACTGGTTTTACAATTGGATGGCCTGGATCAGCCGGCAGAAGAAATAAGAACACGAAGCCTCCCTGATCCTCCCATACAGATACTCACAATGGGAAGCAGCACCTCCGCTTCCCACCGGTCCAGCTGCGCAAAATCAGAAGAGCTCATCGCCCGGATTGCACAACGAGACGGCAAGACCAGCACTCACTGTATACGCCCTCTTTTGTAGCATCGCCTCTCTCATCTACGTTCGCTCTTACATGAAATTTCTGGCCCCCACCCCACCAACACGCCCTCACAAGCTACGTAATTTCACTCACCAATCTTAAACTTCGAGTATCTGCAAAGTAAGCTTATGTCGCTTTTTTGAGATATATTTCAGTTACATATCACAAATAGCACCCAGGCAAGATGAAGTCTCAACCAGACACTCACTAAACGTTTATGCAAACAAACAAAACAAGCAAATTCAGATAGTTATTTGACAGTTACGCTTTAGTCAGTACCGTCAATTCAAAGATATTTCAGAGTACTTACGGCATTCATAGATGAATGCGAATAACACTTTTCCCAATACTGGTAGACTGAAGTCGTATACATGTAATGTTGACATATCACCGATACGTGCAATCCCTCTATACATAAAAACTAATGTTTCGGGGGGAGGCCCGTACATGGCACCAATACTAGAAATCAGTGACCTCAAAGCGCGCGCTCGCAGACGCGTTCCAAAGATGTTCTTCGACTATGCCGACTCTGGTTCTTGGACTGAGAGCACCTATCAGGCAAACGAGAGCGACTTCGCGAAGATCAAGCTGCGTCAGCGCATCGCGGTCGACATGACAGACCGCACGCTTGCCACCAAGATGGTCGGACAGGATGTCTCCATGCCTGTCGCACTGGCACCAACCGGTCTGACCGGAATGCAGCACGCCAATGGCGAAATTCTCGCCGCACAGGCAGCTGAGGAATTCGGCGTACCTTTCACGCTTTCAACCATGAGCATCTGCTCTATTGAAGCTGTTGCAGCGAAGACCACGAAACCATTCTGGTTCCAGCTTTACGTGATGAAGGATCGGGACTTCATCAACGCCCTGATCGATCGCGCAAAGAACGCAGGCTGTTCTGCACTGGTTCTCACATTCGACCTGCAGATCCTGGGCCAGCGCCACAAAGATTTGCGCAACGGCTTGTCTGCCCCGCCAAAGTTTACGCCCAAACACATCTGGCAGATGGCAACACGCCCAATGTGGTGCATGAAAATGCTCACAACGCCAAACCGCACCTTTGGCAATATTGTCGGCCATGCAAAAGGTGTTGGCGATCTCTCCTCCCTGTCCTCATGGACAGCAGAGCAGTTTGACCCACGCCTGAGCTGGGATGACATTGAGTGGATCAAAAAACAGTGGGGCGGCCCGCTAATCCTCAAAGGCATTCTGGATAAGGAAGACGCACGCCACGCAGTCGATTCTGGCTGTGATGCGATCATCGTCTCCAACCACGGCGGACGTCAGCTCGACGGCGCACCATCCTCCATCGAGATCCTGCCGGAAATCGTGGACGAGGTCGGTGATAAGGTGGAGATCCACATCGATGGCGGCATTCGCTCAGGTCAGGATGTGCTGAAAGCCATCTGTCTCGGCGCCAAAGGCACCTACATCGGCAGACCGTTCCTGTACGGTTTGGGCGCAGGCGGTAAGCAAGGCGTGACACAGTCACTGGAGATCATCCAGAAGGAACTGGATACCACCATGGCACTGTGTGGTCGTCGCGATCTCAATACACTCAATCGCGACAACCTCTATTCCATCAGAGGCGAAAAAATCTAGAGCGCGTTCCGTTTGATTGTATTCAATCAAACGACAAGAATTCGCTCAAAATAAAGAAGTTAGGGCATGAGGCGTAAATGCAAACAAGCGCAACATGCTCTAACACCAGCAAAACACTCAGTCGGGAGACCCAACGGTCTCCCAGCTGTCATTGCGTTCAGAGCGGACAATCGCATCGATGATTTCCATGTTCTGGATTGCATCAGCAACACCGTAAGGCAGCTCTTCTTCACCTTTGACCACACGAGAGAACAACTCACCCTGCAGCGTATATTGATCACAGGCAGCAACGCGCTCCACTTCAATCGCACCATCCCCCGGCAAACTGCCAGAATCGAGACGCAAGATAGTCTCTTCACCAGCAGGTGCATTGAATGGGATGAGAATTTCCAGACGCTTGGCAGTCCCCACCAGATTGATACGCTGATACGGAGCAGACTGGGTTGAAACCGTAAATTGAGCCTGACGTCCTTCTCCAAAGTCCATCATCACAGATGTCAGACGGTCCGTGCCAAAGTTTCTGTCACGATCAACAAGGCTCACAACACGCTCAGGCTCAGCATCAAAGAAGTAACGTGACGCCACAATCGGATAGCAGCCAATATCCATCAGGCCGCCCCCGCCAAGCTCTGCTTTGTTGCGAATGTTCTGCGGGTCCTGATTGCTGTAACCAAAGAATGCCTGAATACTCTGCAGCTTGCCCAGCTCACCAGATTCTACAATCTCAAGCGCCCGCTGCCACTGCGGATGCGCCCGCACCATAAAGGCTTCCATTACGAAGCGGTTATCCGGCATTTCCAGCAGAAGACGCGCTTCATCTGCATCAAGCGCAATCGGCTTTTCACAGAGCACATGCTTTCCAGCTTTCACAGCCTCAATCGTCATCGGCACATGCATGTGGTTGGGAAGCGGATTGTAAATCACGTCAATATCAGGATCAGCCAACAGCGCCTCATAGGAACCATAGGCTTTCTCGATACCCAGTTCAGCAGCAGCTTTCTTGGCATTCTCCTCATTACGAGAAGCAATCGCGACAACCTCAACGCCCTTGGCTTTTTGAAGCGCAGGAATAACCTTTTCGCGGCCAATCCGTGCAGTCGAGAGCACACCCCATTTAACCATTGCAATTCTCCCAATCTATACTGCAGGAACCGTTATTTAGCGCGCTCAAAAGTAACCACTTTCTGCCCAACCTCAGTTTTAGAAAACCGGTCAAGTTCAGAAATGGCCGAAATGATGTGATAGAGTGAGCTTGCTGGCGCCGCTTCTTTCACAAAGCTACCATCCGGCAAAAACTTGTCTTTCCAGAGACCAGCAGGCACGCCCTCAAAGAACAATTCCAACGCCTTCAGAGCATCCTGCATAGATTGGCGAAACCGAGGCCACTCACTCTCAGGAGTGCACTCCAGCATGGCGATAGAGCCCTTAAGCCATTCAGCCTGAGACCACAGACGCGCCAGTGGGTCACGCATGGAAAAGTCATCATTGATGCCCATAACCGCAACACCGCGCTCACGATCTACGCCATGGACCTCCGCAATCTCAAAGAGACGCGCAGCAGCAGCCTTAGCGCGACCATCACCACGCAGCTTGTTCCAGCGGCTCAGCAACCATGCCCACTCAAAATGATGTCCCGGCTCGAGCGCCCTGCCCTCATCACCTGGCATCGGAGACCAATCCAGTGCAAAGAACTCACGCAAACCACCTGTTTTCTCGCAGATGAAATACTTCAGGCAAAGCTCACCAAGCTCATCTGCTAGCGCAGACCAAACGGCTTTCTGCTCAGTGCTCAGATTCTCAGAGCGTTCCCATTCAAGACACATTTCAAACAGATGCATATGCGGGTTGGCACCCAGTGGCGCACGCGCAGGCTCAGCTTCCTGAAAGCCCGCAACAGGATGCTTGAAGCGGCTCTTCAAAACATCAAGCAAAGCCCCGGCTTTCGCGCAGGCTTCCCCGCGCTGTTCACTGTTTACATCAGCAATGCTGGAAAGAGCCAGTAGCGCAAAGGCCTGATTGTAAAGGTCAAACGAAGTGTCGAGCAGCTCACCATCGGGCGTCGCAAGCGCACCGATATACCCATCAGCAGTGCCGTACACCCGCTCCACATAGGCTTGCGTGCGCAGCGCGACGTCCATCCACGGGCCATCCCAGCCCAGACGTCCTGCTTCGCAATACACAAACACCATACGAGGGTTGACGCGACCACGTCTGTTATCCGCACTACCTTCACAATCCAGTGTGATGGTCTCAGCAAAACCACCATTTGCAGCGTCTTCGCCAGCTTTCAACCAAAGCGGCAATGCATCTTCAAACAACCACGCGCGCAACTTATTCAGGTGATCGACAATCACTTCCGGTACTCCACACCATCATCAGCCCGCTCCCACGAACCCCCGATGGCCTCCATATGTGCAAATGAAATCAATGCGCTTAAAGGTTCGACTAAAGGACCAAAAAACACAAATCCGAACCTACGACGAGTAGGCGACAAGACAAAGCCAAATGAGCAAGTTTTTGGGGGATTATAAAGTATCAGAGAGTTAGTGGTGCCGCTGAAAGGACTCGAACCTTCGACCCCATCATTACGAATGACGTGCTCTACCATCTGAGCTACAGCGGCGTTCCAACAGGCACAAGGGGTGTGCCGGAAAGTGGAAGTTTGATACCCAAGCTCCCAATAAGATGCAAGTATGATTTGCAATGGCAGAGAATGCATCCACCATCAATCTACAAAGGCAGGAGACGCAACAAAGAGCACGTGTCCTGCCTGTGCAAGTCTCTTAGAGCACGTCGCGTTCATTAGCATTCATGCATCGTACTCTAACATCTTTGGCCTAGCGAATTCTTCTCGTTTGATTGAACAAATCAAACGGAACACGCCCTTAGCGGAAGAACCTGAAACTCTGATCCTTTGGAGTTTTCGGATCTTCATCATCTGGTTCAGGTCCTGGGTCATCAGGAAGCTGAGAAAGCGGGAACTCCACCAGCTTCTCATCTTTCTTCTCAGGTTTATCATCCGGCGAGCTCGGAGCTTCCTTCTCAGTCTTGGAAGGGTCCTCTGCCTTGTCCGCAGCCTTTTCATTGGCTTTGGTCGGCGCCCAACTGGAAGATTCCACAGGTACGACAGTCGCACGAGGTTCTTCAGTCTTGGCTTGCTCATCTGGCTTTTTCTCAGCAGATGGCTCTTTAGCAGTCTCTGTCACAACAACAGGCTCAGCAACGTCAGCCTTTGCCGCCGGTGCCTCCACAGGCTCGTCCTTCACTGCAGCAGGCTTTTTTGCTTCCTGCGGTTTAGGCACAACGATATCCGCCTCGACCGGTTCCTTCAGAACCTGTACAGGAGCTGCCAGTTCAGGTGGCTCAAACAGCTTGTCATCGATGACTTCAATCAACTGCTCCTGATCCACAGCCCCTTCCGGTGCTGCCCACTCATAGGCATCCACACGGCCTGTCTTTGGAGAAACAGGCGCCCAATTGGCAGAGACAATGCCATCCGCAGTCCAGACTTTATCGCTTGGCGCACGTACAGCGCGGGACAACCACTCACGAATGCGGCCCTGATCACCATGCTCGCGCTCTTCAAGATCAGCCATTAGCAAGAACGCACGCTGCGTTGGCTCAGAGCGCAGAACGCGCTTGAGCTGGTCACGTGCTTCATCAAACTTCTTGGCTTCAATCGCAGCAACAGCAATCGCAATCGCGCCCTCAGAAGAGTAAGCACGCATGCTCGCCAATGTTCTGACGCGGCTCAGACGATCCGTGACAGAATCGCCAGGACGAACATGAGCATAAGCGTCAGCAAGATCTGGGTGCGGGCTCAACTTCCAGGTCGCTTCAAGGATCTTACTTGCTTTGCGCACCTCGCCTGAGCGTGTCCGCAAACGAGCTGCAACAATCGCAGCAGGTACCAGCGAAGGAGCAAGGCCATGCGCTTCAACAGCAAGCGTGCGTGCACGATCCGGATTCTCATTCTCCAGCTCAAGAGCACGTGCAGTCAGCAGAACAGCTTTCTGGCGACGAAGAGTTTTCTTATCCAGCATGCGAGCAGCATAGTTGCGCTCAAGCGTTGCAATGGCTTCTTCCCAGTCACCAGAAACGGCCTGATACCCAAGCACGGCATTGCCAGCCCAACGCAAACCCGGAACCAGATTAAAGGCTTCCTCGGCAAAATGGCGTGCGGCTGCAGGCTCACTTTCCCGTTCCGCTTCAATGTAAAGGCCGTGCAAACCCACAGCCATGGAGCGATCATCTTCCAGCATCGCCTCAAACCGGCGACGGCTTTCTGCATGATCGCCATCCAGCTGAGAGGCCTGCGCCAGAAGCAGGCGAGCAGCAGGCTCGTTGCCATCCAGCAGTTTATCCGCCTTCAGACCAAACTTGCGCGCATGCAGCGTATCGCCAGATCCAAGGGCCATCAGCCCCTGAGACAGGGCATCATAGCCTTTGTCTTTCCGGCGGCTCTGCATGAAATGGGAAACCAGAGTTGGCGACTTCCAGATCAACCGGAAGAAGCCCCAAGCCACAATCGACGCCACGATGGAAGCACCAAACGCAACAACAGCTGTCAGCAAGCTTGCCTGAACAACATACCCCTGCCATTCAAGCGTAACGACGCCCGGACGGTCTGCCATCCAGGCTCCGCCGAGAGCCAGCAAAAATACAAACGCGAAAAAGATGAGAACGCGGACCATGTCCTTCGCTCCTTTCCGATACTACTTGTTTTCAGAAACAAGCGACTTCAAAACTTGAGCGGTGATTTTCTTCACCAATTCATCTGCTGCCAAACGGGCTTTCACCTGTTCGGCCCACGCTGCACCAACCTGTTGCATCGGTTCTGGCAAAGCATCGTAAGCCTTAATCGCTCCGGCAAGATCACCCGCAGAAACCCGGGATTCCATCGTGCCAAGTAACTCGCCGGAACTCGTGCCATCACTGTCTGTCGGCGTCCGAACAGAAACCAGTGACTTGGCGCTGGAGAACAGACGATCAACCACATCATCATTCTCACTCGTCAGCGACACCGCACTCATATCACGCGCGACCTTACCAAATCCGGCAATCAACGCAGCGGAGGACGGAATACCACTCGCGGCACTTGCCTTCAGTGGCGCCAACTCAGCAGCATCACCCGGAAGTACAGCTTCAACGGCAGCCAGTTCCGCCTCATAGGTATCACCAGAATCCACAGCATTGCGCAAAGAGGCAATCGCGATTGCACGCGCCGCACGCTCCTGCGCACTTGCAGTGCCAAGAGCCTTCTCCAACCGGTCAACACGTGCAGTAATCTGCTGTGTTGTCTCGGCATTCGCCTGCGTCAGCGCTTCAATCTTGCCTTCAAGAACTTTCTGCTCAGCCGTCAACTTGCCAATCTGCGCAAGCGCTTCATCCACCTTGGAACCAGTTACAGCCAACTGTGAACCAAGATCCTTCAGTTGTGTCGGCGCTTCTTTCAATGCCTGAAACTGCTTTTGCAAATCTGTCAGACTGCCTTGCATGCCTTTCAGAACCTGCTCAGCATTCTTTCGGGACGCTGCGGTCAGATCAGCAACCTGCTTAGTCAGCTGATCCTGTGTCTTCTTCATGCTGGCAACAGCAGCACCATCACCGGCTGCACCGTTGGAAATCAATTCGTTCAGCTCTTTAATCTCAGCACCAAGCGTCGAAACCTGCTCTTGCACCTTCGCGGTCACACCTGCAGTCGCATCACTCAATTTACTGCTGGTTTCTTTCTGGATCGCATCCAGCTGATCAGTCAGGTTCTGAATGGTTTCCTTAGCCGCAAAACTACCCGCCGCATGATCTTTCAGCGCCGTAATTTCCTGGCTCAGCTGCGAATAGCGGTTCTTGGAGCTTTCCAGAAGAGCCTGAACCTCGGTCGCATTCTGACCAGAGCCGGCGCCAATCATCTGAAGCATGCCAACCTGATGCAGACCAACGCCAGCACCTGCAACAATCAGCGCACCAATAACGCCAGCAGCAAGCATCGCGCCAAATCCAGCACCTTGCTTAGGCGGATGCGGAGGCTTATCAGCAGGCCCGCTGGGGCCTTTACCGGAAGGAGGCGGTGGTGGAGGCGTATCCTTGCCACCCGAGCCAGCCTTATCGTCCTTGCCCTTCACAGGCTCTTTCGCAGCAGAAGCGGTGGAGGTTTTGCTCGCGGCAGCAGTTTTGCTGGCGCCTGTCGTCTTCGTAGCAGAAGGCTTTACTGTGCTGGATGCAGCAGCGTCCTTCTTCTCATCAACTGCGGCCTTTGCGCTTGCAGCAGCAGTCGGCTTGGCTGTTGTTGAGGCAGAAGGTGCCCCCGCAGCTGGTTTAGCGCCCGCTGCAGGCTTCGCAGCAGCAGCTTTCATCGCTTCAGTATTTTCAGTCTTCACGGATGATTGTGATTGTTGTTTGCCAGTTGGCGGCACAGAGCCCGCCTTGGTAGAAGTCGCCTTGCTCGCAGCAGGCTTGGCCGCAGGACCAGCGCTCGCGGCAGGCTTATCAGTCTTGGAAACGTCTTTCGCAGGCAGGTCAATCGTGACAGGCTTTCGGGATCCACTGGAGAGCGGAGATTTCCGTGATGATGTTCCACCACCCGAGCCTGCCCCGGTGGACGCCCCACCTTTTTTGTCATCAGCAGCCATCAAAACCTCCTAGAATGGCGCGTTTCAAGCAGTTTCCAGCCGCGCCAATTTTCATAGTCACGCAATCTCGACAAGGCCTCTTAAGAGGCCTCTTTCTTAACATAAGCATCCCTTTAGCAAACTGCTATCAGGGAGAATTAGCACCTTGCCAAACAAACTGCGACTTCTCCATAGGGTTCAGAGAAGTGCAAATCACTTCCTCTCAACTTATCGAACCATTGAGAAGTTCAAACAAGCTATCCTCACGCGGCGTTTTCGCAGTAAAAACCTCGCCAAACGCTCCAGCCTGCTCTGCAACCCGCTTTGAAACACATAATGCTTTCATAGAGTTAAGAAACACTATGGTTTTTTCAAGATTTGAAAGGCTGAGAAAAATTTGAATTGTTCGCGGAGAATAAAACAACACACAATCCAGCATCCCTGCTTCAATCAGTTCACGGGTTTTCTCAGAAAAGCCAGTCGCAGCAGCCATTTGGTAGACCTCCACCATACGGCAGGCAATGCCCTGCAGCTCAAGCTGTCCGGCCAGGTCACCACTGCGGTCAATCGCTGCAGGGTAAAAGACAGGCCCCACCTGCTTGCTGTCCGCAATCAGTCCGCCAAGGGAATCAACATCCCCATCCGCACATATGATCTCTTGGAAACCGGAAGCCTCTGCAGTTCTGGCTGTCGCCTCACCCACAGAATAGAGAGGAAGGTGCTGTAGCTGTGAAACAAGACCATTGAAGACAAGGGCTTCAATGGCATTCGCGCTCGTCACAGCAATCGCTTTGGCGTCCCCAGCCACATCACCGTCAACGGTCAGCGGCTGGAAACTCAGCATCGGCTCAACAATCACATCGTGTCCCATAGCAATCAGCTTCTGTGCAGTTTTATCCGCTTGAGGCTGAGGACGGGTCACGAGTATTTTCATTAGAGCTCCAGAAAGTTTGGACCAGACTTCGCCTTCAGCTCTTTGCCAAGCTCGCGGCCAATCTCTTCAGCATCGCTTAACGGGCCTTCACCTTCAACTGTGTGCGTCTGGCTGCCATCCGGTTTGATCACCTCACCCCGGAAACGGATACGATCCCCTTCCACATGGGAGAGACCAGCAATCGGCGTACGGCAAGAACCATCCATCTCAGCCAGATAAGCACGCTCCAGCAAAAGGCGGCTTTCAGTCTCTGCGTGATGGATCGGCGCAAGAATGCGCGCAGTCTCTTCATCACCAAGACGCGCCTCAATACCAATCGCGCCCTGCCCGACAGCAGGAAGGAAGTGCTCCACATCCATCAAAGACGTAACCAGATCACCTTGTCCCAGACGTCGCAGACCAGCGTAAGCAAGGAAGGTTGCGTCAACCACACCTTCACCAAGTTTGCGCAAACGGGTCTGGAGGTTACCGCGATACATCACCACATCAAGATCAGGCCGTAGACGCTTAATCTGTGCCTGACGACGCAAACTGGAAGACCCGACCACAGCACCCTGTGGAAGATCTGTCAGTTTTTCTACCTTAGGAGAAATGAAAGCATCGCGCACATCTTCACGTGGAAGGTAAGCGGTCATGCCCAGACCATCCGGCAGCACTGTCGGCATATCCTTGGAAGAATGAACTGCCAGATCAATGGACTTATCCAGCAAAGCTTCCTCAATTTCCTTGGTGAACAAGCCTTTGCCGCCTGCTTCGGAAAGAGGCCTATCTTGAATTTGGTCTCCCGTTGTTTTTATAACAACAATCTCGAAGTCATCATCGGTTAACCCGTGTGCCTTCGCGAGACGAGCGCGTGTTTCATACGCCTGGGCCAGTGCCAGGGCGCTTCCACGTGTACCAATTCTTATAGGTTTTGTTTGCAAGGATCACATTCCCAATGCTAGGGGCTCATGTTAGATGAGCGACATAAAATCATCGGCCCGCGAAATCAACCATGCTTTGCGCATGAGAGAACGACAAAAACCAAGCGGCCAAAGGAGACCAAACGTGCTGACCATCCTCGGCATAGAAACGAGTTGTGACGAAACTGCCGCTGCTGTCCTTGAGATTGATCAAGATGGCAAATGCGTAATTTTGTCCAACGTGGTGCATTCTCAAATCGATGAGCACACACCGTTCGGCGGTGTTGTACCAGAGATTGCGGCGCGCGCCCACATTCAGTTGCTGGATGGTATCGTAGATCAGGCGATGAAAACAGCAAATGTGAAGTACTCTAATCTATCCGCAGTTGCTGCAACCGCTGGCCCCGGCCTCATTGGCGGCGTCATCGTGGGCTTGATGACAGCAAAATCTATCGCCATGGCAATCGATAAGCCATTGATTGCAGTGAATCATTTGGAAGGACACGCCCTCACCGCACGCATGACGGATCAGGTTGAATTCCCATTCCTGCTGCTCCTCGTCTCCGGCGGACACACCC
The DNA here is from genome assembly GCF_001623065.1 of Pseudovibrio sp. Ad46. Classification (NCBI taxonomy): domain Bacteria; kingdom Pseudomonadati; phylum Pseudomonadota; class Alphaproteobacteria; order Hyphomicrobiales; family Stappiaceae; genus Pseudovibrio; species Pseudovibrio sp. Ad46. The sequence goes on from NZ_LMCG01000083.1 coordinate 67,761, forward strand.
AGTATCTCCTCGTAAAAGCTCTTGGGGAATACGAAAGATTGGGCACAACCATTGATGATGCGATTGGTGAAGCGTTTGACAAAACAGCCAAACTGCTCGGCCTGCCTTATCCCGGCGGTCCGGCTGTAGAAAAAGCTGCAAAACTTGGTGATCCAACCGTCTACAAACTGCCACGCCCACTTTTGGACCGCCCCGGCCTCGACATGTCTTTTGCCGGGTTGAAGACAGCAGTGCGCACCGCCGCCTTAAAAGAAGAGCCTGTCAGCGAGCAAACCGTCAACAATCTGTGCGCCTCCTTCCAGGAAGCTGTCGCGGATGTTCTCGGAAAACGCAGTGCAAGAGCCTTCGAATTATTTAAAGAACGCTATCCGGATACGCCTGTCAAAATGGTTATTGCGGGCGGTGTTGCAGCAAACGAAGCAATTAGGATTCGTCTCAACGAGGTTGCTGCGGAACATAGTGCGGAATTAATCGCACCACCGCACAAACTGTGCACAGACAACGCCGCCATGATTGCATGGGCTGGAGCGGAGCGACTGAGAAAACTCGTTGCCGAAGACCCATCTATTCTGGAACAAAACGGTAAGGGCGACGACATGAACGAAGCCCCGCGCCCACGCTGGCCCCTGGACAAGATCTCCGAAAGCGTCGTCGGCTTCGGTCGCAAAGGCGCAAAGGTTTAGCGACGACCACACGGCACAAACATACTTCCAAAATCCCGCCTCGCCTGCGGGATTTTTAAGTTCTGAATCGCTAAAAACTTATCCCCCCGCCCTCAACCCCGCCTATTCTCAGTGTTGTGCTCACGTATTCGGGCAGCTGATGGACCGTCCATCAGTGCGGCGTGGGCTGGGCGGGGCTACCGGGCGAAGTAACGCATCACCCGGCGGGTTCGTTGAAACACCCCTTGAAAGTCTTTAGTGG
>NZ_LMCG01000084.1:0-69691 GCF_001623065.1 Pseudovibrio sp. Ad46
TTGTGCTCACGTATTCGGGCAGCTGATGGACCGTCCATCAGTGCGGCGTGGGCTGGGCGGGGCTACCGGGCGAAGTAACGCATCACCCGGCGGGTTCGTTGAAACACCCCTTGAAAGTCTTTAGTGCAGGGACCAAGCGGAAGCTGGTCACCCGATGGGCGTCTACACTGGCAGGCGTTTAGCTATCACCGACAATCACATTTGCCTCTGGCCGGTGTGCTTGTTGCTGACAGTGCCTGCTCCCAATGCCTTTCGGAGGAGATCTTGTTTCATACAAAAACGCCCGGGCAAGGCGAGCAGCCAATGCCGAAGAAACTAATTTACTTACAATGCGCAGGCACTGCCTGCTCGCCTTGCTCACACCCGAACTTTCGGGGCATTCCGTTCCACGCTGCAGGTAAAACCATGCGGCGCTAAAGCGCGTGTCATGCTGCTTATTATGTGCAAACTGCTATAACGCCTTGCTTGCAACAAACTCCTGCAAATAACATCTGCCAAATTCAAACAACATTGATTTGATTGATTCATGGTGGAAACGACATTGCAGCCTCGGCACAAAGCCTACGTCTACATGACCTGCGGCACACATCTTCTCGTTTTTGACGAACCGGAAACAGACATCGCAGGCACATTGCAGGTGCCAGGTGGAACACTGGATCCGGGCGAAAGCTATCTACAGGCCGCCAAACGCGAGTTTGAAGAAGAAACCGGTCTGAGAGTTTCCGGCGCACTCGAACAGTTTACAGGGCATGACTTCCTGTATGACGATGCCCTCACCTCAGGTCCGGAGCTACACCGCCGCAAATTTTTCCATCTCAAAATTCAGGAAAAAGCAAAGCTGACTTGGGATCATTACGAAATGAGCCCAAATGACGGTGGAGATCCTATCCTCTTTCGCTTCTTCTGGGTTGATTTGGCAGACAACGAAACTAAGTCCAAGCTAACAATGCACGGAGGGTTCGATATCCCTCTTGAGCAACTGTGTGAACGACTGAACATCACCCAATAAGGAAAACAACATGACCACAGCTCTAAACAAGATCGCTGTAATTGGCGGAGGATCTTGGGGAACTGCGCTCGCCTTGGCAGCCGCAAGAGCAGGTCGGGAAGTCTCCTTATGGGCCCGCGATGCGGAAACCATCGCCGCAATAAACGCCAGCAAACAGAACCCGAAATACCTGCCCGGCATCGAGTGGACAGAGCAAATCACCGCAACCGGCATCCTCAAGCATGCTGTCAGCGGTGCTGACGCGCTCCTACTCGTCACCCCGGCGCAAACAACACGGGCGATGACAGAAGCGATCAAGCCGTTTCTAAAGCCAGCAACACCAATCGTTCTCTGCGCAAAAGGCATCGAGCAATCAACCGGCCAGCTCCTGTCTGAGGTGATCAAGTCCGTGGCGCCTGATGCCATCCCGGCAGCGCTGTCCGGCCCAAGCTTCGCACATGACGTGGCAAAGGGCTTGCCAACAGCCGTCACAATCGCGGCTGAAGACGGTGTAATTGCAGACCAGCTTTCCGCAGCACTCGCCTCAAACAGCTTCCGCCCCTATGCAACTGATGATCTCATCGGCGTGCAAATTGGTGGAGCCCTCAAAAACGTGCTCGCAATCGCATGCGGCGCAGCGGTCGGCTATGGCCTCGGCGCCAGCGCACAGGCAGCTTTGACGGCCCGTGGCTTCGCAGAACTGACCCGCCTCGGCATGGCACTGAATGCCAGAAGCGAAACGCTCACAGGTCTGTCTGGTCTTGGCGACCTGGTCCTCACATGTTCCTCAACCCAATCACGAAATTTTGCCTTCGGGTTAAAGATTGGACAGGGTAGAACACCGCAGGAATTGGTTGCACCGGGACAAAAGCTTGCAGAAGGCGCTCACTCCGCTAATATCGCGGTCGCCTTGGCAGCCGAACATGGTGTCGACATGCCAATTGCAAACACCGTGTCACAAATCGTAGCTGGGAAAATCGACGTCGCACAGGCTTTGAGCGACTTAATGACGCGCCCCCTCAAACGAGAGACACACCCCTAGTAGAATCCTTTTAAGCTAGGAATTGCCTGGTTGTATATCAGGGATCAAATGGTTAGGTTGAAAACCTGCTACTGGAGTATCCAATATGCTGTACGCTCTCATCTGCACTGATAAGGCGCATTCTGAAGACCTTCGCCAGAAAACACGACAAGACCATCTCGATTTTCTCAAAGGTCTTGGTGATCGCTTGAAGGCAGCTGGTCCTTTTATGTGTGATGACCTCGTATCTCCGACGGGTTCGCTGGTCTTGGTAGAAGCTGCGAACAGGGACGAAGCATTGGCAGTAGCTAATGAAGATCCTTATTCACTCGCAGGCCTCTTTGAATCTGTTGAGATCCGTCCTTGGAACTGGGTAATTAAGAACCCAGAAGCCTAATTTTGTTGTAAGTATTACAACACGTCAATTCTGGAGCACCAGTCTCTCATTGTAGGCAGGTGCTCTTTTTAATGGAGGCAAAGTTGCAATACTGGCTGTTCAAATCCGAACCTAACAAGTGGTCTTGGGATCATCAAAAAGCCAAGGGCGAAGAAGGCGAAGAGTGGGACGGCGTACGCAACTATCAGGCCCGCAACTTCATGCGCGACATGAAGATCGGAGACCGGGGCTTCTTCTACCATTCCAACATCGGCAAAGAAGTTGTCGGCATCGTAGAGGTCTGCGCGCTCGCACACCCGGATTCCACAACCGATGACCCACGCTGGGAATGCGTAGACATCAAAGCCGTCAAAGACCTTCCGCAGACAGTAACACTGGCGCAAGTGAAGGCCGAAGAACGCCTCTCCGATATGGCCCTCGTGACTTCCATGCGCCTTTCTGTTCAGCCGGTAAAGCCGGAAGAATGGGCCGTGGTTCTGGAAATGGCAGGAATGGACCCATCTGAGGTCTGATCTCACGATGAAAATTACGGACCGGCGCGCTTTTATTTTGGAACAGACACGGCAACACCCTGTTCCTCATGCGCCGTCCATACGTCTTCACCTGGCAGATGAAAGCGTCGATCTCTGGCGCATGGGTGAAGAGGAGCTGGAAGAACTCGGTGTCTCCTCCCCGTTCTGGGCATTTGCATGGGCAGGCGGACAAGCACTGGCACGCTACATTCTCGACAATCCCGAGACTGTTAAGGACAAACGCATCCTCGACTTCGCAAGCGGCTCAGGCCTCGTCGCCATCGCTGCAATGAAAGCCGGAGCAGCCTCAGCCATCGCAGCAGACATTGACCTGTTCGCCTCAGACGCTGCACTTATCAACGCAGAGCTGAACCAGGTTACAATCAAAGTCAGCACTAAAGATCTTTTAAAAAGTTCTCTTGGCAATTACGACCTGATTTGCTGCGGCGATGTTTTTTACGACCCGGATATGACCACACGGGTTCTCAGTTGGTTGGATTCCAGTCCTAGGGAAAAACTAATTCCGGTTTTGGTAGGAGACCCTCGACGCTCCTATTTCCCAACCTCACGTCTCACCCACCTGCAAACCTATGAAATTCCAGTACAACGAGAGCTGGAAGACAACGAGACAAAAAAGACTTCCGTCTACGCATTTTCTTGACTGTCTGAGCAACAATCACCGGCTAGGTCGGCTCATTTCCTCAAAGAACCGAGCAAGCGATTCCACATTCGCATCGGCTTTATAGGGGGATGTCAAAGCACACTCGACAATCACAGTCCGCTTATTAATCTGAAGCGAGAAATCACTGGTCAGCGGCCACATACTCCAGCTGTCACGCAACGAGTTGTAACGCAAAGAGGTCCCGAACAGACCACCATTTACGAGAAGATTGATCGAGACATTGCGTCGAAAATCAAAAGGACCCGTTTCAAACTCGGCTTTAGCAGGCAAAAGGCTGGTATATCGATTGGCTTTGTTGAGGAACATCCATTGCTGTTTCTCCTCTGTGACATTCCGAAAAACACTCCGATAGATCGCCATACTGCCTCACCGCTGTTGAAGTTGAACCACGTGCAATATGTGACCTGACGTCAGCGATAACTTAGCGTGACTAAGCTGTCCTTGGGTTAGTTAAGAAGGCGCATTGGCAGTTCATTTAATTTTACTCAACTGACCCTTTTGCAATTGATTTGCTCTTGCAATATTTCACTGCACTGGGCCAAAGTGAGGTTCATTTTCTAATCTCAATAAGAATCCGAAGTATTTGAGGGAGCGCTCCGATGCCAACCATTAATCGTCTTGCAGAAATGCACGATGAAATCACCGCTTGGCGCCGTGATTTTCATGAACATCCTGAAGTTCTTTATGAGACACACCGTACATCAGCAAAAGTAGCCGAAATTCTGAAAGAGATCGGTGTTGATGAAGTCACCACAGGTGTTGGCCGCACAGGCGTAGTTGGTGTTATCAAAGGCCGCAACGGCGGCGCTGGCAAATCCATCGCCCTTCGCGCTGACATGGATGCCCTTCCAATGGCCGAAGAAACCGGCAAGGAATACGCATCCAAAAACAAAGGCGCAATGCACGCATGTGGTCACGATGGCCACACCGCAATGCTGTTGGGCACCGCAAAATATCTTGCCGAGACCCGCAACTTCGACGGCACAGTCATTCTCGTGTTCCAACCTGCTGAAGAAGGCGGCGCTGGCGCAAAAGCAATGATGGACGACGGCTTGTTTACCCGTTGGAACGTTGACGAGATCTACGGCCTGCATAACCAGCCAGGCACTCCGATTGACCACTTCGCAACCCGCTCTGGTCCACTGATGGCATCCACCGATGAGTTCACCATCACAGTCAAAGGCGTAGGCGGCCACGCAGCATACCCACACAACACAATCGACCCTGTGGTGGTTGGCTCACAGATCGTATCTGCCCTGCAGTCCATCGCATCCCGCAATGTTGGACCACTGCAGTCTATCGTAATCTCTGTGACTTTCTTCCAGGCCGGCACTGCATACAACATCATTCCGGACACAGCGAAACTGGGTGGTACCATCCGCACATTGGACCAAGATGTCCGCAAGCAAGCTGCTCAACGTGTGAAGCAAGTTGTTGAAGGCGTTTGTGCCGCAAACGGCGCAGGCGTGGACTACGATTTTGCAGATGGCTACCCATCCACATCAAACCATCCGGATCAGACCAAATTCGCAACACAGATCGCTGCTGAAATTGCTGGCAGCGCAGACAAAGTTGATGAAAACATCGACCCAACCATGGGCGGAGAAGACTTTGCTTACTACTTAGAAGAAAAGCCCGGTGCTTTCATCTTCCTCGGAAACGGAGAGTCTGCAGGACTGCACCATCCGAAATATGACTTCAACGACGAAGCTATTCCATATGGCTGTTCCTATTTCATTAAACTGGTTGAAACTGCAATGCCAGCAACCTAAAGTGCACATTGCAATTTTCGAAGCCTCGGATTTTTCCGGGGCTTCTCTATATATAAAATATTCAGGCTATTACCGTGCAGATATCTAAACAAGCCATTGAAGTCGCTCATAAACGAATTCAGAAATACATTCGCAAAACTCCGTCTATTGTGAGCGGTAACGGCACTTTTGGCCTGAAGTACTCCATTTCTTTGAAACTGGAACACCTGCAGCATTCAGGTTCCTTCAAAGCACGTGGAGCATTCAACTCATTACTAAACAACTCAATTCCTGAAGCTGGCATAGCAGCAGCCTCAGGTGGCAATCACGGCGCTGCCGTTGCCTGTGCAGCTCATGCACTTGGCAAGAAAGCCAAGATCTTCGTCCCTGAGATCTCCAATCCAGCGAAGATCGATAAGATCCGCAGCTTCGGCGCAGACGTCCATGTCGAAGGCGCCGCCTATGCGGATGCTGCAGCATTCTGCACCCACTACCAGCAGCAAACCGGTGCAATTGATATTCATCCATTCGATGCCATAGATACAATCAACGGTCAGGGCACCGTAGCATTAGAATGGGCAGAACAAAGCTCAGACCTGGATACCATCCTTGTAGCTGTCGGTGGCGGAGGCCTCGCAGCTGGTGTCGCAAGCTACTATGCAAACAGCCCCACCAAAGTCATTGCCATAGAACCATTTGGTTCCTGCTCCATGAACGCAGCGCTTAAAGCCGGCGAGCCAGTTGATGTCGAACTGAACAGCATCGCGGCCAACGCACTTGGTGCAAAGCGATGCGGCACCTTCCCGTTTGAGGTCGCAAGAAACCACATCGCAGAATCCATCCTTGTTGAGGATGACGCCATTCTCGCCGCGCAACGCCGTCTCTGGAGAGAGATGCAGCTCGTCGTCGAACCAGGCGGCGCAACAGCCCTGGCAGCTCTGATCTCCGGTGCATATAAGCCAGAAGAAGGCGAGCGCATCGGCGTCCTATTGTGTGGTGGTAACGCTGAACTCATCCAGGTCAACAACACCCTGTCCGGTCGATAAAAGAAAAGCGGTACATCCATAAGAAGGTACCGCTCTCGAAACTCTCTAAAGAACTTTCCGCAAGAAACTGCGGGTTCTTGGATCATCTGGGCTCGTGAAGATCTTCTCAGGTGGGCCCTGCTCAACAATGCGCCCGCCTTCCATAAACAGAACACGATCAGCAATCTCTTTTGCAAACGCCATCTCGTGGGTCACAATCAACATAGTCTGATGAGCCTGCGCAACGCGAGTAAGCAGCTGCAGCACTTCATCAACCCACTCAGGATCAAGCGCAGAGGTCGGCTCATCAACCAGCATAAGCTCTGAGTTGCTCGCCATCGCCCGGCCAATACCAACACGCTGCTGCTGACCACCAGAAAGAGACGCAGGATAAGCATCTGTTTTATCTGCCAGACCGATGTCCCGCAGAATTTCATCCGCCCGCTCAAACGCAGTCTCTTTGGCTTCACCACGAACGGTGATCAAGCCTTCAGCAATATTCTCACGCGCTGTTTTGTTGGCAAACAGGGCATAGTTCTGGAACACAAAAGCTGTCCTCAAACGCATCTCTTTGATCTGCGCGGCATTCGCCTTTTGAACATCAATGCTTTTGCCATCAAGAACATACTCACCCTGCTCTGGCGTCTCAAGAAAGTTGAGACAACGCAGCAAGGTGGATTTACCGGTCCCGGACGGACCAATAATGGCGATGCGTTCGCCTTTTTTGATATCCAGGTCGATCCCGTTCAACACAGGGACACCATTATAGATTTTTGTGAGCCCGCGGATCTGGATCATCTGGAAACAGCCTTTGAAAGTCGATTTTCAATTTGGGTCTGAACGAAAGCAAGGCTCTCAACCACAGCCCAATAAATAACGGCAACGACAATAAACGTCTCGAAGTACAGGAAGCTTCCTGCTGCTTCTTTCTGCGCAGCACCCATCAATTCAGTCACACCAAGCGTAAAGGCCAGACTGGTGCTTTTGATCAGATCGATGAAGTAGTTAATCAGCGTTGGCGCAGCAACACGCGCGGCTTGCGGTAGAATAATCCGGCGCATCATCTGACCAGTAGACATACCAATCGACTTTGCTGCTTCCCATTGGCTACGGTCAACACCCAGGATCGCCGCACGAATACTCTCTGCCATATAAGCGGAGAAGTGAAGCGTCAGACCGATAATCGCAGCTGAAACTCCGTCAATCGCAGTGAGGAACGAAAAGAGCTGCGGCAAACCGTAGTAGAACAAAAACAGCTGCACCAGCAGCGGCGTTCCGCGAAAGAAGCTGATAAAGAGCCGCGTGATTGCATCCAAGACAGGAAAGCGCACCACGCGGATAATTGCAAACAGCGATGCAAGTATGAGCGCCAAAATCATGGACACACTTGCCATACCCAAGGTTAGGGGTAAGTACTTTAAAAGGATCGGCAAAAGGCCGAGCATGTAGTCCAGATCTAAGGCGCGCATAATCAGTTCTTATTATTAGAGCATGCCCTCGAACGACGGGAGTAAATTCCCGAAGGCATGAAAAAGGAAAAGCAGTTCCACCAAAGATTCTTAGATGCGAACTGCTTTACTAATTCTGAACGGACAGCTTAGTCAGCTTTGGTGATGTCCGCTCCAAACCACTTGTCGGAAATCTCAGCCAGCTTGCCAGAAGCTTTCAGTTCGTCGATTGCAACGTCTACCTTAGCAGCCAAAGCTTTACCATCTTCATCAGTACGGAACGGCATTGCGTTGCGAATTTCAGAGAATGGAGCACCAGCCAGAGCCAGTGGCAACGGAGTTTCTTTGATCACCTGAGTTGCACTGATGCGATCATGAATAAACGCATCAACACGGCCAAGTGCGGTATCCTGGGCCAGATTGCTTTCATAGGTGCGGATGTCAATTTCATCAGCAAACGGCAAACCGCGCAGAAGCTCTTCAAAGTTGGAACCAAGGTTTACAGCAACGCTTTTGCCTTTGAGGTCTTCAACGCCACCGATTTCTTCGTTGCCAGCTTTCACAACAACCTGCGCACCGTCATAAACGTATGGCTGGGAGAAAGTGAACTTGGCTTCACGCTCAGGTGTAACGGTGATCTGGTTTGCAATAGTATCAATGCGACCAGCTTCCAAAGCGCCAATCAGACCGGAGAAGCTCATGGTAACGAATTCAACTTCATCACCAGTCTGCTTTGCAATTGCGCGAGCAACGTCAACTTCAAAGCCCTGCAGAACATCTTGCTTAACAAATGTGAATGGGAAATACCCACCAGACATGCCCACACGGATTGTTTCAGCCTGAGCAGGAACAGCCACAAGAAGGGCAAGTGCAGCAACAGTAGAACGAGAGAACATAATCTATTCCTGATTACTATTATTTTGTTGAGCTCGTTCTATCAGAATGAGGAAAATTTTCTACAATTAGCGAAGCTGTGAGCTTATTTAAATCAAATAAACTACCAATACTGGAATTTATTAGAATTAGATGCCACAGAATCTCACATGCATAAAAAATACTTCCTATAAGGCGCACCGAGACAAAATCTCATTTGAGAACACCTTGTCATTTTCTGCAATTTTCCAGCAATATCACGGAGATGTTACAGGTAAAACGTGCAGTTACCCCTAGTTTTTAGCCAATACGTATAACTAGGGACCTCCCCCTTTGAAAAAAAATGCTCCCCGTAAAACAGAGAGCATTTCTGGTTCAGATCTGAAGCGTTTTGTCAGCTCACCATATCGAAGAACTCTGCTTCAAGCTCACACATATGAGTAAAGCTCTCTGAGATATCGCTTTGGCGCTTCACGCGTTCCTCTTCGCCAATCGAGTTCACTTCCCGCTTAATCCACTCAATGAACTCTCCAAACTCATCGGTCGCCAGAAACTCAACCCACTCAGCAAGGTAGAACCGCTCAGGCCGTGGCTTGGCAGCTTCCCGATGGCCCCATTCGCGATAGATCCACTCCGAAGCCAGCAATGTTGCCATGCCATCAACGTAGTGACCTTTGCCAGCTGTCGACAACAGCGTTGCGCCAATTGCCCGGGTAATCGTATTGGGCTTGGCAGCTTCATAAACCTCAGGCGCGATGCCCAGTTCTTTAAAGGTGCGCTGAAAATAGCCCAGTTCATTAGAAGTCAGTTGCTGCGCAAAGCCAGACAACCGTACTTTAGCAGCCATTGTCGGCGCTTTGGCAATCAGGAATCCAAGCGCAGATGCCAAGTCCTGAATGTAGTGGTAATCCTCCAACAAGTAACGGGTGAACACCTCGGCACTCACTGTGTCGTTACCAACAGCACTGGTAAACGGGTGATTGATCGCCTTATTCCAAGCAGGTCCTGCAGATTTCACAAGCCAATCCGTAAAGGTCTCATCCGTATGAGTGATCTTGTAGTTGGCATAACTTGCAGTGTTCAGCATTCTCGTGTGCCTCCCAACACATTGTCCTGAAGCGCATCCTCCTAAAAGTGGTTCGGATATTCCCAAAAAGGACACGCATGGCAAAAACGCTAAGAGCAGGAAGCGTCAATCTTGAGAAACGCAAAGTGCTCTGGCTTACATCTACTTCGAACAATGCCACTCAGAGTTACGCTGCACTAGACGGAAATCACCGTATATGCCCCCTGCAATTTTAGGGGTATCATCTCGCGCCCGTCGTACTGCACCACGCTGCACCCTCTACTTTGGCGGGAAAGCTAAGCCTTCCACTCATACAAAATATCTGGTGCACCTTCTTCATTCTCTGAACCGCTTGTCCGCTTCACTTCCTTAAACCCATGCACTTCGTAAAATGCTCTCGCATCCACATTCTCAACAAAGCACATAAGCTTCAGATTTCCGGAAGAGCGAGCTTTTGCTTGGTCTAAGAGCTTTGTACCAACGCCCTTCCGCAGGTGCCGCGGATCCAGATAAAGCTGTTCTACCCAGTCATCTTTGGTGGCCATCATACCTATGATTTGCTCATCTCCCATGACTATTGTCAGTTCATTCTCTTTAAAAACAATATTCTGAAAGAACCAAAGATCTTCTTCTGGCGTGTGCAGTCTAGGTATAAATGAAAGGCATCGGTCTCGCGAATACCGGTACATGCGAGCGACCTCAGGCAACTCTTCATACTGCGCTGCTCTAATTTCAAGTGTCTGCATATTCCCCCCATAATTTGGGAGAAACCTAGCATAACCTCTACGTAAAGTATTCCCGCAAACACCAACAGCACCGCATGGCATCCCATGCAGTGTTGAGCCAGAGTTCCCGAAAGTCGGGATGAGCAAGGCGGCAGGCAATACCTGCGCTACTTGTTTAAAAATGTTTCTTCAGCATTGGCTACACGCCTTGCCCGGGCTTTCTTTGAATGAACTACGTCGCCTCTTTTGCCTATAAGGCACGATAGCCGGTTTCCCGGAAAGAAAGTGGCTTATCCAGTCAGGTTTCCCTGCCCAAACAGTTCCTCCGTCTTTGACTGACACCTTCGCAAAAGCAAGTCTCCCTGCCGGTGCTCTTGTATCCGTCGCCGCGTGATACCCTATAGTCCTGGGCCCTTCCCCTCAAACCATGCGGTCACGTTTGAAGTTCGGTTCACCGGACCACTGAAAGGTGCGTTACGTCTTCCAACAGCCCAACCCAGCCTACGACAAACTGACGGTCGCTCCGCCAGCAGCCCGCTACGTAGGCATAGACACAGAGTATCGGAGGAATTGAGGAGGGGGATAAGTTTTGTGACCAGAGCATTCTCATTCTCTCCGAATGAAGCAGTAATCCTCTTTCACCTCTAACAAAAAAGGGCACCCTAAAAGGTGCCCTTCCTAATCTCATCAGTAGCTGAAAAGCTTATGCAGCAGCTTCTGCTTTTGGCTTGATCAGGCCGCGGTTCACCAGAACCTCAGCAATCTGAACTGTGTTCAGCGCAGCGCCTTTACGCAGGTTATCGGAAACAACCCACATGTTCAGGCCGTTCTCAACGGTCGCGTCTTCACGAATACGGGAAACGTAAGTCGCATCTTCGCCTGCACACTCGTAAGGAGTGACATAGCCGCCGTCTTCACGCTTATCGACAACCAGAATGCCCGGCGCTTCACGCAGCAGGTCCTGAGCTTCTTCAGGAGAAAGTGGACTGTCCAGCTCCATATTCACGGACTCGGCATGCCCAACAAACACAGGCACACGAACAGCTGTACAAGTCACTTTGATGGTAGGGTCGAGCATCTTCTTGGTCTCAGCCAGAACCTTCCACTCTTCCTTAGTGTAACCATCTTCCATGAACTCATCGATGTGCGGGATCACATTAAACGCAATGCGCTTGGTGAACTGCTGAGGCTCAATCGGGTCGTTTACGAAAACAGCGCGGGTCTGGTTGAACAATTCGTCCATCGCATCTTTACCACCACCAGAAACGGACTGGTAAGTGGAGACAACGAGGCGCTTGATACCAGCTTTTTCGTGAATTGGCTTAAGAGCAACAACCAGCTGTGCAGTGGAGCAATTCGGGTTCGCGATGATGTTCTTCTTTTTGAAGTCAACAATATCATCAGCATTCACTTCAGGCACGATCAACGGAACATCCTGATCATAGCGCCATGCAGAAGAGTTATCGATGACAACACAGCCCTTGGCAGCAATCTTCGGAGCCCACTCTTTCGCGATAGTACCGCCAGCAGACATGAGGCAGATATCAACATCGGAGAAATCAAAATTCTCCATCGCTTTAACTTTCAGCGTCTTGTCACCAAAGGAGATTTCTTTGCCCTGAGAGCGGCGAGATGCCAATGCAATCACTTCATCAGCTGGGAAACCACGCTCTGCCAGAATATCCAGCATTTCCGCACCCACATTGCCGGTAGCACCTGCAATCGCAATCTTATAACCCATTGGTTTTGTCCTCTTCGTCTCCCCCGCTGGCTTCCGGAGGCTGACTGCGCCCGGTGAGCCCTCTGGCGCCCTCCGTCCCGGGGAGAGCGCGGGAAAGAGAGGCACCTTAGACGGTGGTCTTTGTCGTTTTCATGGTGATTGTCTTGGTAGTAGTCGCGGTCACTTTTGCAGCCGACATCATGCCCGCGGTTTTCGCCGCAGTGCGCATGAATTTTGTTGTGTCGGTCTTGCGAAGGAACATTCCGCGTAACTCTTTCCCAATAAATAGATCGCGGGTTTCATGCCTTCACACGAAAGATTTGTCAACAGTCTTTGCTATGGCAGAGCTTCAACATCACTCAAGCGTGACACGCACGCACCAGCAAAACCGCCGAAAAACAGGGTTTTACCAATGAGAATCTTCATTCAGGCAAAATAAACCCTGATGTAAGCTCAACTTTTGAACGACCATGACTTGCACGCGAAACGTCAATAAACGCATTCACCACCTTCCCGCCAAGCTCAACTTGCCGCAGTTCAGGCACACAGTTTTCCGAATCCAGGTCAGCTGCCCACTCCACATCAACTGTGTAACCACGGTGTGTCAGTTCCTGCCCACTCGCGCAGCCCTTTAGCGCACCGAGCAAATCATCGGCACACGAAAGATAACCCGCCCGAGCAATCGAGGCTTCTGGCGACATCGCGCAGTCCAGCATATGTGCAAGTGCACCGCAGGCCAGTTGATCCTCGAAGGCAGGCCGCAAACTGCCATCCGGCCACTTCTCACCCGCAGCAACCAGTAAGACTTTGCCGGAAATCACCTTAAGATAAGCCGCCACCGCTACTGCATTCCGAAGTGCAGCAGCAAACACCCGCCCTTCTCTCGGCAAAGCAGAAAGCGTCGCACCGTTGGGGCTGGGCAACACCAACACATCGCTAGCAGAGAGTTCCATGAGCGTTGGTGGAGACAATGAATAACCGCCCTCCCGGCGCTTCCCGGCACAAACTCCGCCAATCTCAACAGCCAGCGCTTCCCCCTCATCGCGATCAGCAACGGGCACCACCCTCGCTCCTCTGCCACAAGCAACAGAAGTCGCTGTCGAGAAGCTCAGGCAATCAACAATCACAGCCACAGCAAAGCCATCGCTGCTTGCGTTCCGTCCCCATTCCAAATGCACAAAGTCAGCCATAAACAACCTCAAAATGATAAAACCGTGGGCACCGGAAAAAGTGGGCCAATCAATCCTTGCATGGTATCGCGTCTGCACTCAGTTTGAACAGAGCGATCAAAAGTCACAACGGAATAATGATGGACCTCCTTTCTCAATTGCAAGCACTTGCTGTCGATCTCGAACGCTCTCAGCTGCCAGAGGTCTTCAAGTATGCATGGTGGGTCTATCCGGCAATCAACACAGGCCACATCGTCGGGCTGGCCATGCTATTCGGTTCCCTCGTCCCGCTTGACCTGCGTATGATGGGTATGTGGCGCTCCATACCATTATACGACCTTGCACGCCCCCTCACCCGCATTGCCCTTCTGGGCGGCCTGATCGCGATCACCACTGGCATCTTCCTGCTTTCAGTCAAAGCGCAAGTATACGTCAACGCGCCCATATTCTGGGCCAAGTCAGGCTTTTTCACACTCGCCCTGCTCAACGCATTGTTCCTGCGCTTCAACAAACCATGGCGCTATCTGGCACAAGTCGACTCCCGCGGCACCATCCCCCGCTTCAAATCCGCTGGCTTCATCTCGCTGTTCAGCTGGCTCGGAGTCCTGATCTGCGGGAGAATGTTCGGGTACCTCTAGTCCGATAAATCAGTAAGCTTTCCTATTTTTCGTGGCACAGAAGCTAAGCTAAACAGAACGGACAAAACCGATGATCATCCGCACAGAGCTACCATCTGATGTCGAAGCAATCCGCAATCTCGTTTATGCAGCTTTCGAAAACCACCCACACCATGAACCCGGCGCAAAGCCAACAGAGCACCTGATCATCGACCAATTGCGTGCCAGCGGTGAGCTGACACTGTCACTCATCGGAGGGCAAGCTGGCGGCATGGTAGGTCATATCGCTTTCTCTCCTGTAACAATCGATGGTGAGGACAAAGGTTGGTATGGCCTTGGCCCAGTGGCCATTGCTCCGAAACATCAGGGCAAGGGCTTTGGCTCAGCCCTAATCATGGAGGCAATGCAGCAAATCAAGCAGATTGATGCCAAAGGTGTCGTTTTGCTTGGGGAGCCGGACTATTACAGCCGCTTCGGCTTTCAACAAACAGAAGACCTCGTCTTCCCCGGCGTGCCAGCGCAGTACTTTATGCAGCATACCTTTGAGGGAGAGACACCAACAGGCACCCTCGCTTATTCCGGGGCCTTCGCAGCAAGCTAATATGATGAAGAATTACGGCTACTCATCACATTTGTCGGGCAGGGCCTGGCTCAAAGGCTTATCCGTTGGCTTCAACTCAGCCTTGTTAATCGCAATGGGTGAGTAAGGCGGATCGGTAATCGTGCCCGGCACCACCATATGTAAAACATAACAGCCCGCATAAACCTGCGAAGTGCCGTCGGAAAGGTGCGTTTCAATCGCTACCGGAAGCGGCCAATAGAGCTGGCTCATGCCTGCATCTGGCTGAGTAGACCCATAGCGTAGCTGCACGGACTCCGTTGTTCGAAACCCTTCCTTCCACTCCTCAAAGTTCTTAGGTGGCGTGTTGAAGTAGCTATACGCCTGCACATACTCCTTGCGGTTGATGGCATTATAATAGCTTTCAACCACCGCTTGGGGGGTGCTGCGGTCATCCATGTAAGGAATGCCATCAAACACCAGGGCATTGGCGCTCGATGCACCACAAACCGCCAGTATTGCGCAGGCTCCGGCGAGCCTGTTTCGATTGAACATGGTTGTGTCCTGTTACTTTTTTAAATCACACAACCAAGTTCAACAAAGACAAGCTAATGCAGGTTTAAACCACTCACTGTGCTCTCATATAGACCGCTTCGTTGGTAAACGAACCGGCATCCAACAGGTGTACAGTTTGATAAACCGTGAGCTGAGAGCCGTCTTCATTCAGCTCACGCTTGGCAACCATAATGCTCAGGCCGCCGCGCTTTGCTTCAGAAACCAGATCTCCATCCGTGTTCAAAGAGAGGGAAAGCGTATCCGCAAACGGGTTTTGCGGCATAGGGCGATCTTCCCCATCAGGAATGCCTGAGAAGTTGGCCTCAACAGTCTCACCTTCGCCTTCAACGGTTTTCATGAAGAAACCGATCTCGCCATTCTTCTCGACAATTTTCAAACTGCCACCCCAAGGCACAGAACCCTGCTCATAGTTTGAGGCATCAGGATCCAGAATCCAGGTTCCGAGGAAGGGTCTTAAACGTTCATCCATGCTCTGTCTTTCAGCAATGCTTCTCAAAGTTTGTCTTGGCTCAGGCTTATGCCGCACACGGGTTTTTCGCGCAACCAAATCACACGGCTAACTCCCGTGATTAACATCCAGTAGCCAAACTTCCAAAAAACCAATCTTAAAGCAGCAGGCACATCTAACGGAACTTTTGCGCTCTTCGCAGACAATCACAAGCAAAAGAACTCATTCCGGAGGCCTCATGCTCAAGCGCTTTGCCATCCACCCGATTGCCTTGTTCAAGATCAGCTTAGCCCTACTCGCTTTTGTTCTTCAGCCAATAGCCGCAAATGCCTGCACCAGCTTCGTCCTGTCCACCGTCGACAACATCAAAATGTATGGCCGCACGATGGAGTTCGGCAAGCAGATCCCCACTAAAATTGGGCTCATCCCACGCGGTTACAAGTTCCAATCTCAAATCAATGATGAAGCGGGCCACAGCTGGACCGGCAAAATTGCTGTGATTGGCGCGAGCATCTTCGACAGCCCCGCCTTGGTTGATGGCATGAACGAATACGGTCTGTCCGGCGGCGCCCTCTACTTCCCCGGCTCTGCAGCCTACAAAAACCCATCAGATGATGAAGCGCAGCGCACTAAGGAAATCAATCAGGTAGACTTCCTCGTCTGGATGCTTTCAACCTTCAAAACAGTCGAAGAAATCAAAGTCAATCTGGATCAGGTCTCATTAGTCGGAACCTTCTACGAGAGCATAGATGAGATCCCGCCGCTTCACTACACCCTGCATGATGCAGCTGGCTTTTCCATCGTCATCGAGCCCATAAATGGCGAGTTGAAAGTCTACGACAATCCTTACACCGTGCTCACCAATTCGCCAGACTTCGAGTGGCATGTCCAGAACATCCGCAACTACCTGTTCCTCTCTCCATTCAACATTGGCTCTACTGAGATCATGGGACAGGAACTAACCCCCTTCGGTCAGGGGTCTGGCTTGCTTGGCATTCCGGGTGACCCAACTCCACCTTCCCGGTTTATCCGCGCTCTGGGTTTAATCTCCACCATTGATGCCGCTGAGCTAAACAAGAACCGGCTTGTCACTATGGAGCACGTGCTCAACAACTTCGACATTCCAAAAGGGTTTGTAAGGCCTGCAATTTCACCAGTCGAGCAGGAACAGGAAGCCAACGATTACACCCAGTGGTCGACCATTGCTGACATTGAAAACAGAAAGTACTTCATCAAAACCTACGAGAACCCAACGCTGCATGGCGTGAGTTTTGAAGACTTCGATGTCACAGGATCTCAGATACAGTACGTGAATCTGCCAAGTCCCAAACCCACACAGCCGCTGCTGCCACCCATGCAATAAAAAACAGGGCTCCCGAACCAACGGAAGCCCTGTTTCAAATCTTTAAACTCTGAACTGCCAGCTTATGCTGAAACACCTGCAAGAGCAGTCAGCTCGGCAACAATGGCATCACCCATCTGTGCGGTGGTGATGGTTGCTTCACCATCCTTCGCGATGTCTTTTGTGCGCAGACCTTTGTCCAGTGCGTTGGAGATTGCTTTTTCAACCATGTCGGCCTCTGCAATCTTCTGGAAAGAGTAGCGCAGCGCCATTGCAAAACTTGCAATCATTGCAATTGGGTTAGCAGCACCTGTGCCAGAGATGTCAGGAGCAGAACCGTGCACTGGCTCATAGAGGGCTTTGCGCTTACCGGTTGCGTCATCAGGCGCACCCAGAGAAGCAGACGGCAGCATACCCAGAGAACCAGTCAGCATCGCCGCAACATCAGACAGCATATCACCAAACAGGTTGTCGGTTACAATAACGTCAAACTGCTTTGGCCAACGCACCAGCTGCATGCCGCCAGCGTCTGCCAGCATGTGGTCCAGCTCAACATCCGCGTAGTTTGCTTTGTGCGTTGCGGTCACAACTTCGTTCCAAAGCACGCCGGATTTCATCACATTGCGCTTTTCCATGGAACAAACTTTGTTGTCACGGGTGCGTGCAAGATCAAATGCAACGCCAGCAATACGCTCAATTTCGTAGCTGTCGTAAACCTGCGTATCGATACCGCGCTTCTGGCCGTTGTCCAGATCGATGATCTCTTTCGGCTCACCGAAGTAAACACCACCGGTCAGTTCGCGAACGATCAGAATATCCAATCCTTCAATGACGTCCGCCTTCAAAGAAGACGCATCAGCCAGCGCTGGATAGCAAATCGCAGGGCGAAGGTTTGCAAACAGGCCAAGGTCTTTACGAAGACGCAGCAGGCCAGCTTCCGGGCGAACCTCATAAGGAACGTCATCCCATTTAGGACCGCCAACAGCACCGAAAATAACAGCATCAGCTGCCTGTGCTTTCGCCATATCTTCTTCAGAGATGGAAACGCCGTGTGCATCGTAGGCACTGCCACCAACAAGGCCTTCGTCATACTCGTAAGTATCTTCGCCCTGCTCGTTGAGCCAGGCGATAACCTTTTTCACCTCCTCCATGATTTCAGGACCAATTCCATCACCAGGAAGAAGCAGGAGCTTGTTGGATGCCATGGGTCAATATCCCCGTTTTCTGCAAATTGAAGTTGACCATTTGTGCCGCCTCGCCTCACTCATTGCAAGGTTCAATATTTCAACGAAAATGGATGGGGCCTCAACTATTGCCACACAGACAGGTTTCTTTAATCCCACTATGCTAGATTTTTCAAACTGAGAGTGGACAGTTCTAAGGCACTGCAAAATATGCATAACTTGTTAGTCATAGGTGGATCGGGCTTTGTGGGTGCATCTCTCATCCCGGCCTTACTTTCGAAGGGATATAATGTAACCCTGCTCAACAGAGGCACACGCCCGGTTCCGGGAACCAAGCAGTTGGTTTCAGACAGAAACGATCCTTTTGCCATGCAGCAGATCACCGATAAATTCGAAGCGGTAATCGATACAAGCGCTTATACGCGAGAGCAGTCGAGGGTCGCATTCAACACCTTCGGCATTCATGCCAAAAAGTGGATTCATCTCTCCAGCGCAGCGGTTTACAAAGAAACCAAAGGGCACTTACCGAGCGAGAAAGACCCGATCGGCGGAGCGTCCGTGTGGGGCGTTTATGGCAGAGATAAATCTGAAGCAGACCACTTCCTGCTAAATCAGGAACACACACCAGCCGTCGCCATCCGCCCGCCTTATCTATATGGCCCCAACAATGATATCGACCGCGAGCAATTTGTCTGGGCGCGTGCTTTAACAGAACGCCCGATCATCCTGCCCGGTGATGGCCAGACCAAACTGCAGTTTTTGCACGAAGAAGATCTCGCAAGCTTCATCCTCTATCTGCTGGCGATGCATGCCATGCCGACTGAAGCTATCAATCTGGCTGACCCGCACATCCTCACCATCGAAAAATGGGTGAAGATGCTCTGCGATATTGCAGAGGTCGAACCAGAAATTCTCTACGGCAATGACATGGCGCCCAGCATCCCAGCCCGTGAGTATTTCCCGTTCCGCGATTACGATTGCGCACTCGATGTGACCAGATATCTGGAGAACTTCGACTGGCAACCGCAGTACAAACTACGTGATGGCTTCACCCACACCTTCAAAAGCCACAGCAAAGAGGAGCTCGCCAAAAGCTCCCCTCCTACACTGGCTGAAAAGGCGATCGAGTACTAAGTTGGGAAGCGGCTATTGGTATCGCCCGTGCCGCTCCAACATCTCGATTCGATATCCATCGGGATCAGTCACAAAGAAGAACCGTGCCAGCAACTTGCCTTCCACGAAGAACTCTTTGATGTCCTCCGGCGCAAGCCCTTCCTCCTGAAAACGCTTATGTTCAGCAGCCAACCCATCCACGCAGAACGCGATGTGCCCGTACCCGTCACCTAATGAGTATGGCTCGCTGCGGTCTTTGTTGACTGTAAGCTCAACCTCAAAATCATTCTCCGCATTCCGTAGATAAACCAGCGTAAAGCTGTCAAAATCCAGACGCTCGGCAACTTCCAGACCAAACGCCCTACGATAAAACGCAAGCGAACGCTCTTCATCCAGAACCCGGATCATCATGTGAATTGCTTTTGCCATGGAAGAACCTCTCAGCAGAATTGACTGCAAAAGGAGTAGGTCGCACAAGCCACCGTCGTCAACCGCAACATGACACATATCCGAACTGCCCTTTACCAGTTCACAAATCTTGCTCAATTGAGCTGGGCCACTTGCAGTAACAATGCACGCCACCTATGATCGCAGCGTGGTTCGGACACCCGCCGCTCGCAAGCATACCGCTCTGGTGAAGCTCCATCTTTTCTACATCAAACCGCATAATTTCAGCGGTTTACTGGCAACGCGAGCTCCAGCACTTTCCCGCTTCTGAATTGAAAGCAGTTTTGATGTCTGACGTTTCTTCTTCCAAACCGGACAATATTTTTCTGTCCGGCTCCATACCTATTCTCTTTGCAAAAACCGCAATACCCCTCAGCCTTGTCATGATGGTCAATGGCTTACACACCGTCGTCGACGCCTATTTTCTGGGAACCTATGTGGGTACACAAGCGCTGACTGGCGTCACCCTCATGTTCCCTCTCTTCATGATTCTGGTTTCCCTGTTCACGCTCGTGTCCAACGGCTTCGCCAGCATCTATGCAAGGGCCTTTGGCGCCAACAACCACCGCATCGCAAAGAAGATCATCGACAGCGCAATCGCCCTCGCCCTGATCGTCTGCGGCATCCTCATTCTTGGGTTTCTGGTAGCAGGATTTCAACTTGCCCTGTTCCTGACCAACGGCTCTGACGAGCTAGCTGGAATTGGCTATCAATACATGGCGATCCTCATTTTGGGTTCGCCGCTGGGGTTTGTTTTATCCATCAACATCGACAGGCTGCGTTGTGAGGGGTTACTGCCTCTCATGACAGTCATCACGCTGAGTTCTGCATTCCTGAACATCTTCTTCGATTGGCTTTATGTGGTGCAGTTCGGCTGGGGCGTGGCAGGCTCTGCTTATGGAACATTGACAGCACAGCTGATCTCATTGGTGGCGCTGGTGGTCTATTACACATCCAAGCGCAAAGAACTTTCCTTCCTGAACTGGCGGCCAGTGAGCTTCCAATGGAAGTCTCTCATCGCCCTTGGAGTTCCCCAAAGCCTTGGCTACACGGGCGTCTCGCTGGCAGCTGCCGTCACTTTGTTTGCAATTCAGCTTTGGGCCGGAAGCAACTATGAAGTCACCGCAGGTGCCTATGGCATCATCACCAGAATGATGACCTTCACATTCCTGCCTCTGCTAGGTCTCAGCATGGCGCTACAATCCATCTCAGGAAACAACTACGGCGCCCAAAAGCACGACAGAACAGCACAAACCTTGAAGATAGCGATCATAATCTCGCTCATCTACTGCAGCGGTGTTCAGGCAATCTACTTCCTGTTCAGCTCCCAGCTGGGCGCTATCTTTGTCGATGACGCAGCCACAATCGCAGACGTAGAGCGCATCATACCAATCGTGTCCATGATGTTCTTCCTCTCTGGTCCGTTGATGATGGTGGGCACGTTCTTTCAGGCGATCGGCGATGCCGCCCGCGCAGGTATTCTGATGCTGGCCAAAACCTACCTGTTCGCAGTCCCGCTTACCCTCATCCTGCCCTATGCAATGGGAGAAGCCGGTATTTGGTACGCCAGCGTGTTCTCAGAAGTTCTGCTGCTGGGCCTCACCTTTGTCGTCGTGCTGGCTCATAAACGAGCAGCGACTCCGGCCACAGTTCTCGCAAACACATAACCAACACCCCCTCGCACACTCTTCACGGTATGCGAGGGGCACAAGTTTGTTGGCAACCTGTACCAAACAAGACAGCAGCCTCTCCTCACCTCCACTAAATCTAGTCTCATGGATGCATCCCCTTGCAACAGACGAACCGTCTTTATTGCAAGAAACAGCATCAACGGCATACACGTTCTATGGTGAGGCGCGCGAGACTGCATGACTGATTTGGTAAACGCACTGCTGATCGAACTCGGCAACAGAATTGGCTTTGACAACTTCTCCCTGAACGAAGACGACCAGATTTTCCTCGGTCTTGATCAGGACCTCGCCATGAGCATCGTCTGGCGAGATGAAAGCCAGACCCTCCTTTTCAATGCAGTTGTCAGCAAGCGCGACACCAACAACCCGCAAGTCCTTCAGGCTTTGATGCAGGCCAATTGCGTGTTTGCAGACAGTCATGCCATGGCGTTTAACATCAGCCCAAAAGCAAGTTGCGTAAACCTCTCCATGGTGGTGACGATCTCCGACAGGTCCTCCTTCGCTTTGCACAACAAGCTGGACATGTTCATTCGCACAGCCGCGTCCTGGCACGAGCGCCTCAAAAATCCTGAAAGTCTTAGTCCGAACTGGGATAACCCAAACCACATCAACCCCTGCCAGACCGATAATTTCGCAGATTTTGGAGCAAGAGTATGAGCACCGTTGAACTCTCCAGTTTTGTAACTGCAGCCCAACTCGACAACGGTCTGGACAAACTGCACACTACGCAAGAGGCCGTTACACAACGCACCTCTCATACATCGGTTGGCGGAAAAGTGCTTTCCTGGGCCAAACTCCATATCACTGGAGATAGCCAGAAATCTGCAGATCAGACCCGTTTTCAGGAAGCATTAAAAACAGAATTCGGCAAAGACGTCGGTGAAGCCGCTTACAAGGCTTTCGCACCAAGTGATGGCAAATCCCACAGCCTGACCAAAGCACAGGTACTGGACACAGTTGAGTTAGCACTCACAACTCAGGAAAATAAAGCCGCAGAGCTCAATGTAACTACACAAACGGCTATCCTCACAAGCGTCACCAAAACGCATGGTGCAGAGGTAGCAGCCAATGTCACCAAACTGCTGGAAGACTCCAGTGAGTTTACAAAGGCTGGCGAAAATCCTGAGCAAATAAAAACAATTGTCTCACAGATTGCAGAGGATGTTGCGAAGAATCTGGCAGCAATAAACGCCAGCATCGCTCAGCACATCGAGAAACTAGGCGACCGTGAACACCTGGCAGCTGCTGCTTCAGAGGCTGGCATCCAGATCGACTGGGACAATGTCTCCCCTGAGCAGATCACAAAACTGCAGGAGAACACGAAATTCAAACTGGAAGAGCAGTCCAGACCAGACAAATCAAACTCATCTATTCGCGGCAGTTTGAAAGGTGAACAGGTACAACAGGCAGTAAGTAATCAGCTGCGCGCCATCGAAGCGCTGCAGTCAATAAGCGCAGGCGGAGCTGCACTAGAAAGCGTCTTCTCAGAGTTGGGCCTGCCAGCAGAGAAGGTGAGCGCAGCGGCATTTGGTGAAATCGCAACCGTATTGAATGGCGTCTTCAACACGGTTTCCGGTCCTGAAGGCACGAACGACATTACAGATCAAATCGATGATATTCTTCAGAAAAGCATCATCAACAGCGCTGTTCAGGACGTGTTGAAATCGACACTGAGAGAAGCAGCCCAAACAGATGAGTTCAGCTCCCAGATTGCCCCGTTTATTCCTGAAGGAACCCCAAAAGAAATAAGAGCCGCGCAGAAATGGTTACCTGATCTGGCTGCCAAAGAAATTGTACGCTCAATAAAAGACGACAATGACTTTCAGGAACAAGGCGGCATCATCAACGCAGCAAAGGCTGAGCTTGGCAAGCAGATAGAGACGGCTCAAAGCGCCAATGAAATCATCAAGGGCTTTGTAGAACACCTGACGGCTGATGAAATCAATCCAGAACTGCTGACCGAGTTCATAGCAAAGCACTCCAACAACGCGGATGGTTTGGGCGGTGACGACAACAAGTTCGCCGCAGAGCGCCACTTCACGAAGATTTTCAAGGAACATCCGGAGATCCAGCAACAGCTGAACGACGCTTTCCGTTCCGAGAAACTTGAGGAAAATTCGCAAATTGTGAGTGAGGCTATCGAGCTCATCACGAAAAAGGTCGAGGATCAACTGGTCAACCGTCTTCAGCAGGCTGGGAAACACCCAACAGAAGCTTATGCAACCGCTTCAGTGATCTCATCCACACTGAAAGGCCCATTCGTTCAGTTGTTTGCACCTTTACTGGACTCGCTAGATTTCCCTGATGAAAACACGGTCTCAGAAGGCGAATTCCTGGAGCAAAAGCAGGCCGTAACAGATGCCTTCTTCTTTCCGAGTGATCCGTCGGAAGAAGCAGCTGAAATTGCAAACGGTCTTGTAAAGAGCTTCCATAATCTCTTTGAGAAGCACAACCTTCAGCTCAGCTTCTGATCTAGCAAAGCGTGCCAGCAGCAACATAACTGCTGGCACCGGTCCTGTTACAGCAAAATCACTGCTGTTCCGCCAAGCGATAGCAGCGCACCACCCCAGGCCAGAGGTCTTGGCATGTTTCCTGTTCGCATCCAGAGCAATGGCAGAATAAAGACAGGCGACAGAGAGCCAAGAATGCTGGCAACAGCTGCATCATAATGAGCGTAGGCATAGAGCAGCAGCGAAACAGATATGCCATATCCAATAAACCCGGGCAGCACCACGCGAAACAACAGCATCCAGCTCATCTCTGTTGAGGCCTGAACCGCCGAGACAGGCATCAATCCAACCAGCGCCACAATAAACGCAGCGCCGGTAACCCGCACAGCTGAAGCTGCCAGAGGCTCGGTCCCAGCAACAAGCAATGGTTTCAGGACAAGCATTCCAATCCCTTGCGAAGCAGCTGCAACAAGCGCCAGCAACACAATCACAACCAACCCGCCACTGCGGCGAGTAGCTTCTGTTTCCTGATCAGAACTTCCAAACAAAATCGCCAGGCAAATGCCGAACAGAGCGATTGCGATGCCAACAATTTCGGTAAAGCTCAGCTCCTCACCAAGAAACGCGAAGGCAAGCACAGCAACGATCGGCGTTTTGAGAGAGAGCAACAACTCTGTTTGCCGCGGCCCAGCTCGGCGCAAACACGCCATCAAAGCCAGGTTTCCAATAATCACGCTGACAACAACGCTCACCACGAAGGAAGGCCATTGGCTCCAATCAACTGTTTGCCAGTACCCCAACACAGAGCAAAGCACACACAGGATAGCGCCGGATGTTAGCAGTTGAATGCGCGTAAATTCAAAAACGCCAACACGTTGTAGCGGTCGGTGGGCCAACATTGATCCACATGCCCACCCTAATGATGCCGCCAGAGCAGACGACACCGCGAAAACAACCATAGCAAAACTCTCCAAACATGCTACAATATCTGTAGCAATACATCGCTATAACAAACCTAGCAAAAAGGAAAGCCCTATATCTGTGAAAATACCTAAGGCAGGAACCCCGGTTCGTGGCTCAAAATCCGGTAAGCCAATCATGGTTCTCTTTGATTTGCTTGGCAGACGATGGGCTCTTGGCATCATCTGGAACCTTTCAACCGGCCCGCAAACCTTCCGCACCCTCCAGTCCAACTGCGACTCTGTTTCACCGACTGTGCTCAATACGCGCTTGAAAGAACTACGAGAATGCGGGATCGTCATGAATGGAGAAAGCGGCTACGAACTGACAGCAGAAGGCGAAGACCTGTTCACCTACCTGCAACCCTTAGGCCACTGGTCTCAAACATGGTCCCATGCAGCCAAACTGAAAGATGACCAATGAAATTTAACCATATCGGCATTCCAACCAAAGGATACTTCGAGGAAGAGATTCCGCTGCCTCACCTGCACATGACCGTCAGCGACCACAAAAACAATCCCTTCGGCATCCAGTGGCAGCGCTATGATGAAGGTGCGCCCTACCCCGAGATCGTGAAGACAGTGGCACACGTGGCCTTTGAAGTTGACGATTTGGAAGAGGCGCTGAAAGACCAGAAGGTTATCATAGAACCCAACTCTCCCATCGACGGACTAACCGTGGCCTTTATCGAAGTAAATGGAGCACCTGTTGAGCTGATGGAAATTGATCGCACCATCTGCAAGGAAGACATCTAGCCCAGCGCTCACACCTAACAGCAACTTAATGCCACCAAAGCGCTTCCCACCTGCACTCTCAGTCTTTTTTCAGGCCCTCAATTTAAAGTTTAGAGCATCAAAGACTATGCCGGTGGCCCATGCAGCAGGAAAAACCGCCCAGCGCTGAACACAAAATCGCATTCATCCCTTTGGTGCTGATCACCACAGCACTGTTTATGACCCTGCGAAACATGCCAATGATGGCAGAG
Organism: Pseudovibrio sp. Ad46; assembly: GCF_001623065.1. NCBI lineage: Bacteria > Pseudomonadati > Pseudomonadota > Alphaproteobacteria > Hyphomicrobiales > Stappiaceae > Pseudovibrio > Pseudovibrio sp. Ad46. The sequence goes on from NZ_LMCG01000084.1 coordinate 25,750, forward strand.
ACCGGTATGCAAATGGTCCTGCTCAACGCCATCACCGTGTTTGCTTTCCTCATTCCAACAGCATTAATCTCAGCAGAACTTGCAACAGGCTGGCCGCAAAATGGTGTGTTCCATTGGGTCGAAGCTGCTTTCGGCACGCCCGTCGGCTTCGTGGCAGTGTTCCTGCAATGGATACAGTCCATCTTCGGCGTCACATCAATCGTCGCCTATGCCACAGCTACACTCACATATGCCTTTGATCCGGAGTTGGGCTCAAATCGCTACTACATCACCTTCTCGGTGCTCGCCCTCTATTGGGCTGCAACACTGATCAATTTCAGAGGAACAGAAACCTCGGAGAAGATCTCAGGTTACGCTGTCTCCATCGGCGTCTTCTTTCCCTCAGCCCTGCTGATCCTTTTTAGCATCTACTATCTGTTTGATGGTGAAACCATTGCACTCGACACCTCAGCAACACTCTCAAACTGGGTTCCATCACTTTCCGACACCACCAGCTTCGTCTTCTTCATGAGCTTCGTGTTCGGCTTTGTCGGCATCGAAGTCTCCGCCTGCCATGCAAACGAAGTAGAAAACCCGCAAAAGAATTATCCGCATGCAATTTTCACAGCAGCAATCGCAGGCTTTGTCATCACCCTTGCGGGTGGACTTGCCGTCTCACTCATCCTCGAAAAAGGCAATATCTCCAACATCAACGGCGCCCTTCAGGCTTTCTCCGCTTATCTGAATGCCTACGGCCTTTCCATTCTAACACCCTTCATCGCACTGCTGGTCGCAGTCGGGGCAGCCGGTCAGGTCAGCACCTGGATAGTTGGTCCGGTAAAAGGCATGTGGGCCGCCAGCAGAAAGGGATTACTGCCAGCACACTTTGCTAAAGCCAATAAAAACAACGTTCCCACAGCACTTCTGATCCTGCAGGCATCTCTCATTTCATTCATTGCCCTGAGCTTCATCCTCTTCGAGAACGTCAATCTGGTGTTCCTCGTCCTCACCTCAACAGCAGTACTGCTTTACTCATTGATGTACCTGCTGATGTTCGTAGCAGCCATTCGCCTGCGTTACACTCATCCGCATATCCCGCGCCCTTACAGAGTGCCCGGCGGCAATTGGGGCATCTGGCTACTCGGTATCATCGGTATGTTGACTGCCATAAGCTGCTTTGCGATCGGCTTCATTCCCCCACCATCCCTGCCATTCTCAATAAAGAGCTTTGAAGGCCTCATGGTTGTGGCTGTTATTCTCGCCCTGCTGGTTCCACTCAGCATATGGTTCCTGCGCCGCAAGAAAATCTCGCACGCCTCGAAAAGTAGAGGACAAGAGTGATGGGCAAAACACCACGCAAACAGCCAAAGCACCACATAACCCTTTGGCACTTGGTGTTTATGACCACAGCGCTTTTCATGACCATGCTGAATATGCCGCTCATGGCACAAACCGGCATGAAGATCCTGTTCTTCAACACAGCAGTGATCCTCTGCTATATCCTGCCAGTCGCCCTCATTTCAGCAGAATTGGCAACAGGTTGGCCCAAGCATGGTGTCTACACCTGGGTGCAGGAAGCCTTCGGCGCCCCATTCGGGTTCATGGCAATCTTCCTGCAGTGGTTTCAGGCCATTTTCGCCATGGTCGCAACCGTTGCCTACACCACCGCAGCCCTCGCATTTGTGTTTGACCGTCCACTTGATGAAAACCCATGGCTCATGTTCACGGGTGTCATCATCATCTACTGGGGCGCAACCTTCGCAAACTTCAAAGGTACTCGCATCACAAAACGTATTGCTGGCATTTGCCTGCTGGCGGGAACCATCTTTCCATCCCTCACCATGATCACACTGGGCCTACTCTTCGTGACTGGACCAGCACAACCCGCCATTGATATCAGCCTCACCACAGCCAATATCATCCCATCCCTCTCTCAAACCTCAACCTTGTTCCTCTTCCTCAGTTTCCTCTTTGGTTTTATTGGAATGGAAGTTTCAGCAGGCCACGCGACAGAAGTTCAGAACGTTCGGCGCACCTACCCAATCGCAATCCTCATCGCAGCATTCATCGGCTTTTCCATTTCTCTTCTGGGTGGTTTGACCATTGCTATGATCATCCCGGTAACAGAGATCTCGAACACCCTTGGCGTCCTGCAAACCTTCACAATACTGCTGGATCACTATGGTGTGCCAAACATCTTACCCATTGCGGCCATGTTCATCGCTGTTGGCGCCGCCGGACAAGTCAGCACTTGGATTGCAGGACCAGTGAAAAGCCTCGCAGTCGCAGGACGGGATGGCATGCTTCCCAAATTCCTGCATGGTTCAAACACTCACGATATGCCAGTGCCACTCATGTTGGTGCAGGCCACCATCGCCACACTCATAGCAACCGCTTTCCTGCTTCACGTGAAGACCAACGAGGTGTTTTTGTACCTCACCTCAACAGCCGTCCTGCTTTACTCCGTCATGTATTTGCTGCTCTACAGCACTGCAATCCGGCTCCGATACAAATACCCCAATGTTCCGCGGACCTATAAGGTCCCGTTCGGTAACTGGGGCATCTGGGTGTTGGGCAGCATAGGCTTCAGTATCTCGCTCATTGCCTTCATGATCGGCTTCCGACCTCCCGACGAACCCGACTTTCCGGCAACAACTTACCTGGCAATCATCATCCCCGGCGTGTTCCTCACACTCAGTATTCCGTTCATTCTCTGGAAGGTACGCCACCCCAATTGGAAAGCCAGCAAACAAACAAAAAAGCCGCGCCCTACACCATAGAACGCGACCCTCCAAAACTCTATCAAACCAACACTCAGATTGGCTCTCTTACCCTACAAAGGCTTAGTCCTCTGTTTCCTGCTCTTTCAAACGCGCACGCAGATCCTGTGCGTCTTCAAAGATTTCGGTTTCCTTATTCATAACCCGCAAAGAACCCGAGCCAATATCAAACCACGCACCGTGAATGTCCAGGTTCCCCTGTGTGACAAGCTTTTCAATAAACGGGAACGTCATCAGGTTCTTCAAGCTCTGGCGAATGCCAGCATATTCCAACGCAAGTTGCGGATCTTCGTGTTTATCGACAGGGGTACAAGCCAGCGTGATCGCAGCTGGTTCCAACATCTTGATCCACGGTCCAACAAACTGACCAGTCTTGCTGAGTTTGCCATTACTTTCGCGGAAAGCCTGAACACCACCACACTTGCAATGGCCCAGCACAACAAGATGCTTCACCTTCAGGCCAGTCACTGCATACTCAAGCGCTGCACTGGTACCGTGCGTGCCACCGCCTTGGATAAATGGAGGCACCAAGTTTGCCACGTTACGAACTACAAAAAGTTCACCCGGCTGCGCATGGAAGATACCTTCAGGTGTAACCCGGCTATCACAGCAGGAAATCACCATCACTTCAGGTTCTTGGCCATAGATGGCGAGGTTTTGATATTCCTCTTCAAACTGGCGATAAATCCGCTCTTTATAAAGGCCGTATCCAGTCAGCAGTTCTTTCGGAAAATCAGTCATGCGTCGCCATCTCGTTAGTGTCGGTATTGTCTGCCTATATAGCTAAGGCAAACGATCTTTCAACTGGCGAAAAGACCAGAAACTTAAAAGTCTCTCAGCATATACGCCCACAATATACCTTGCCAGTTTCTCGAAAGCCAACAGAAAGCCAAAAGCCCGATTAGCTCCTTCGAGCCATGACTTCTATTTCGACCTTCATCTCTTCCTTGATGAGAGCGCAAATAACCATGGTTGCCGCAGGCCGGATTTCACCAAAATACTCACCAAGTACGGCAAAAACTGCCTCAACGTTACTCCGGTCAGTCACATAATAGCGCGCACGAACCACATCCTTAAGCGAACAACCAGCTTCGCCAAGCGCACTTTTGATCGTTTCCAGCGCATTAACGGCCTGTGCGCCCACATCCTCTGGCATTTGCATCGTCGAATAGTCATATCCGGTCGTGCCAGAAACATGGACGAAGTCACCATCTACAACTGCACGAGAATATCCAGCGGTCTTTTCAAAGGGTGATCCTGAAGAAATTAAGGTTCTCTCCGACATAACAACCTCCCTCGACTACAACTCAACGTGCTGCGGCAGAACCACCAACAGCATTTAGTGTTTGTAGGATACAACCGGGACAGCTCAGATCAATTGAGAAATTGGCGCCTTATTCCTGACGACTTGATGAGAAAAAGCAGCTCAGCCCAAGTGCGGTCCATAAAGCGATGCCAATCCAGTACATCAGCGGGTCTTCTGTCCGGTAGATGACATCATAAAGAAGCGTGTATCCCGCATAGAGATCCCACGCGACCCACGCCAGCAAAACAACACCTACAATCCGCCAGAAAAAGCTCACCATGGGCGAAAACCTCCTACCACTCATAGTAACGCTTTGATCTTGAAGAAAAACCTACGGTTTTAGGGGGCCAAACAGTGAACAACTCAGCACACTCACTCAAAGTGAATCAGTCAAGATTTGCTAACATTTTTACTGATTCGCTTGCACAATCCTACAATTTCAACGTCAGGATGTAGGTTTAGCTAAAAACAAGACATAATTACCTAATCATAATCTACATTTAATTTGCTCATTCCTACTGATTCTGAGATATAAAGGGTCTCAAACGGACAGAAAGCTTGCTTGTTTCTCTCGAGTATTTTTGTCGATCATCTGAAGCACGGATTGCGGCAACCACCACATTATCCGTCAACCTATTGAATTTGTTCAATTAAACAAGTCAATTGGACAACCAAGGAAAATACAAGGGCACAAGAAAAAAGATCAAAAGCGACATATACTATGCGAAGTGTCAACCTTCTAAGGTGTTGCTTGATAACTAAAAATACTTCTTATTCAATGCCTGCCGTGTTGTTGTTGGGGGACTACATACATGACGTTAACTGCGGTTAAGACAAAGACGTCTTGCGGTAACTTTTTTGAAGATTTTCACGTGGGCCAGGTCATAAGACATGGAACACCAAAGACAATAAACGAAGGAGATACAGCTCTTTATACTGCATTATACGGATCTCGATTTGCGGTACAGTCGGGAACTGCTTTTGCAGAAACCATTGGATACCCGTATTACCCGTTGGACGACCTTCTAGTCTTCCACGTGGTCTTCGGTAAAACAGTGGGAGATATCTCACTGAACGCCGTCGCAAACCTGGGGTATTCCGACTGCCGTTTCCTGATGCCTGTCTATGCCGGAGATACAGTCTCTGCTACGTCAGAAGTCATCGGGCTGAAAGAAAATTCAAACGGCAAAACCGGTGTTGTTTACGTGCGCTCTACTGGCTATCGCCACAAAGAGCCAGGGAATCCTGAAAAGGTTCTGGAATACACCCGCTGGGTCATGGTGAAGAAGCGCGATGAAAATGCGTCTGCACCAGAAACCACCCTGCCGGATCTACCAGACGGAATTTCCGAGGACTGCCTGGGGCAAGCCGTTCCAGAGCTTTCAATCGATGATTGGGACTTTGACCTGTCCGGTTCACCATTCCGCTTCGATGACTACGAAGTGGGTGAAAAGATCGATCACGTCGACGGTATGACCGTGGAAGAAGCTGAACACCAGCTCGCAACACGTCTTTACCAGAACACAGCGAAAGTCCACTTCAATCATCATAGCGAGAAAAACAGCCGCTTTGGCAAACGCCTGATCTATGGTGGCCATGTCATCTCGCTTGCGCGCGCTTTGTCTTTCAACGGACTAGGCAATGCTTTCCATATCACAGGCATCAATGCAGGACGACACGTTGCACCGCTCTTTGCAGGTGACACCGTTTACGCATGGTCTGAGGTTCTGGATAAAAAACGGATTGAAGGAAGAAGCGATATCGCAGCACTACGCCTGCGCCTCGTTGCAACAAAAGATCTTATTTGCGGAGATTTCCCATACAAGAATGAAGACGGGAAATACCAAGACAGCGTGATCCTTGATCTGGATTACTGGGTCGTCATTCCGGTTTGATCTTCACCGTATCCTTGAGAAGCCAAAACCTCTCAAGAACGGATACGGCCAAACGACAAAAAATAAAACAACACAAAAAGAAAGCCCGGCGCATCACCTGCCCGGGCTTTTCTGATTTTCAATCAGTTCCAGGAATTCACCTCACCGCTTGGTCAACAACTCGTCCAGATAGCGCAGTACCTCAGTAGAAGCGTCTTCCATGCGTTTGTAAGCAGCATCTGCACCTGCATGATCTGCTATTCCCAGAAGGCGTGCGCATTCCTTGCCTTGTTCGTGAACTTCAGCATGAACAGGCAACAGTTTCTTAAACGCCAGACTATCGCGAACACGAGCATCATCCACCTTGTCATACCACTTGCCAAGACGGCACTGATGATGATCTGAAAGCTCACTCACCTGCAAATGACTGAGGCCAACTGACATTTCGGCAAGGTGCTTCTTCCAGATTATGTGATCAGCCTTAGCACGATGCAGAATAAAGTTCGGTACGCCTCGCTGATCAAACTCAGTAAACTGCTCTTCCACGATGGATTCAGATTGAGCAACCGTCTGGATCACATGTTCAATCCGCTCATTCACATCGCGTGCATGCCCTGCAATTGCATGGACACCGCGATTGATTTCGCTGGTTGCCTCTTCCTGTTGCGTCAGTTGGCGTGCAATTTCACGCATCTGCGTACTCGCAACTCCTACATCGCGCAGCACTTCAGAGATCAAACTCTCGGCATTCTGTGAGTTATCAATACTCTTGCTGACCAGAGATTGCGCATCATTCACAGCTGAGTTCACATCGTTCACGTGAGCCTGCAAGGTCTCAATCCGGCAACGAATATCATCTGTTGCCTGCTGTGTTTGACCGGAAAGGTCCTTTACCTCGGAAGCCACAACAGCAAAACCCTTGCCTGCCTCACCAGCACGCGCGGCTTCAATCGTCGCGTTCAGTGCCAACAGATTTGTTTGCTTGGCCAGTCCTTCAATCGTACCAACAAAGGTCCCAATCTGAACAGCGGCAGCGGTCAACTCATTTGCAGCAGCAGTCATACTTTCAAAGAACCGGCCAATATGCTGGCTGGCATCTGCAGATTCTCGAGTTGCTGTTTCTCCCTGCTGCATGGCTTCATTTGCAGATTCCACCGCATCCGCAGCTCCTTGAGCGCTGGAGGCGATTTCAGAAAACGAAACGTTTAGCTCTTCAACACCGGTCGCAATTGTCTGCGCACCTTCATCCGTTTTGCGGATATGCCATGTGATTTGGGAGATCGCGGCCATCGATTCACTGGCTTGCAGGGAGTACTCTACCGTTTGACCAAGGGTACGCTCGTCCTGATCATCAAGCTTCTGCTTCAGCGATTCAAAGCGCTCATAAAGATCTGCTGGAACTCCTTCCACTTCGGGAAGTGGACGATCTTCCATCAAAGCCAACAGAAGTGCATCAATTCCTTCACGATAGATGCCGCCCACATCTGCCTGATGTGATCCCTGAGCTTTAGGTGCGCTCTTCAACATTCCGGACCAGTTCATCTTGAATTACCTTCCAAACTGCACATTCAGTGCAGATAATTCCCTAGCCGCCAATCTCTCACCACCACAACCCAGCCAAGTCACGAGAGACTGAGCAAGTAAGATCAGCGTATTTACGTACCCCACAACAGATCATTCAAGACAACAAGTGCAACTATCCCAACGTCAAACTCATGAGCTTGAAAGACTCATGCTTAAAACATACATAAATTATTACTAATAATAGCTTACTGGCCTAATAAGCATGGTTTTAGCTTTGAGATTCAATGGGTTCTCATAAGGATCAGACAAAATAAAAGCCCCGACCTTTCGGACCGGGGCTTTGAATGCATCAACCTAACTAAGCTATCAGCTCACTTCGTGCTTCAACGCATTCCGCGCCAACATCACACCCTGCTTTTTGGTCTTCAGGATCTCGCGAGCTTTTTCAAACTTCGGATCTTCCCAGAAGATCATGCAACCGTTACAGCCACGCCCACAACAGCCTTCCAAACCAAGACGAGGAGACTTCGGTTTGCGATCCTGACTGCCTTCAGAAATCGCATCAATCAGTCGGTCGCGCTGGCTCTCATACTTATTCTGCTGCGCATTCGTCGCCTCACCACGCGCTTCAATACGCTCCGCTGTCCGGTCCAGCTTCAGGCGGCTCCACTGCTCAGGTGTCAACGGACGCTCTTTACGCACCACAGTGTTCACCGGGAAGCGGTCCTTAAAGTCAACTGCATCGTCTTTGTCGAACAGCGAGAACGGGATTCGCACCAGCGGCTGCTTGCCAGCATGCACTTCCTCTGTAATCTCACCAGACTTTGCATTTTCAAACTCATAGATACGCAGCAAGACGCTATCGTCGGACAGAGGCTGCAGAAACTCCAGCACTTCCCCGGCAACAATCTTGTTCTTCACTTTCATGTAGAACGCTTCGTCAGTCACCTTCTCAACAATGCCGGCAAACTCCCACTCACCAATAGAGTGTGTATCTTCATAATTGTGGGCGTAGTTGTTCAAACGACCTTCATGGAACGCAGTTGTGTAGCCACGGTTGGCAACACTGTACATCTCATCCATGTACTTTTGTGGGTTCCAGTTCTCAGGATCACGATAGTAATCATCAATCGCCATGCGGTAAGCGCGTGCAACAACCGCCACGTAGTACATGGACTTGCCACGGCCTTCGATCTTCAGCGAATCCACACCGATGCGCAGGAAGTCATTCAGCTTCGGCATCAGGCACAGGTCTTTGGAGTTCAGAATATAAGAACCACGACCATCTTCCAGAATTGGCATCAACTCGCCGGGGCGGCATCCCTCTTCCAGCAAGAACTCAAACATGTCCATGTTGTCTTCGTTCAGCTCAAGCTCATTGATCGTGCCGTCTTTCATGCGCATGCGCACTTTGTAGTTCCAACGACAGGAGTTTGCACAATTCCCCTGGTTCGCGCCACGCTCTGCCATAAAGTTGGAAAGCAGGCAGCGACCGGAGTAGGTCATACACATCGCGCCATGAACAAATGCTTCCAGACGAATGTCCGGGCACTTCTCACGAATTTCAGAAAGCTCAGGAAAAGACACTTCACGCGCCAGCACAACCAGATCCGCACCCTGCTCTTTCCAGAAATCAACGGAAAGCCAGGAGCAAACGTTCGCCTGCGTGGAAATATGCAGCGGCACGTTCGGCAGCTCTTTGCGCATAAACTGGAACACACCCGGATCAGCAATGATCAAACCATCCGGATTAATATCGCGAATAGTCTCGGCATATTCCTTCAGCTTTGGAACATCCTTGTTATGAGAAAACAGGTTCAGCGTCAGATAAACACGCTTGCCATGCTTATGCGCAAATTCAATCCCCTCAACAACCTGCTCAAGCGTAAACTCTGCCTTCGTACGCAAGGACATATCTGGCGTACCAAGGTAGATCGCATCTGCTCCATAAAGCACAGCAATCTTTAGCTTCTGAAGGTTGCCCGCAGGCATCAGGAGTTCTGAAGTTCTCATAGTGGCGACCAAATTCTCTGGTGTTTTCTAAAGCTCTGTTGTCGAGCTATTGACCAGCGCCTCGGCAGTGTCTTTGGGAAACAGCAAAAGGGCGCGTATTTAGGGGTGCTTCTAAGGGATTTCATCAAGGATGAACAGAACAATTTTGTCTCACCCAGTTTGATGGGCTCCTGCAATTTCATCGCTCAGCAACACACCACTCCAACAAATTCGAATAACTACGCTTACAAAGAAATGGGCGGATACCGAAGTACCCACCCAAATCATAAGAACACTCATGTAAGCTGACGGTTAATTGCCCCCGCCGTCAGCTACAAACAGCAAGGCTTGTTTAATCGACGAGCGCAGCCACTGGTTCATAAGCTTCTTCATCTACAAAATCGTAGCGCAACTGATTTTCAAACCAATCACGGAAGCTGCGAATTTTTGGCTCAGCTCCACGCTTCTCACGCCACATCAGTTTATGTTCACGACCATCCCGCTGATATTCAGGGAAGATCGGCACAAGACGTCCGGCGGTCTCAGCTTCGGCACTTAAAAGATTGGACTCAAGAACAATGCCGAACCCCTTTTCGGCAGCGTCAAGAGAAAGCGCCGCATTCTCAAACACCATCATCTCATTGACGATCGGGTTTGGAACACCAGCTTCAGACAGCCATGTCTCCCAGGAAACCGTGGCACCTTCACTGCGAATAATCGGCAGTTTTAGCAGCTCATTCGGCTTCTTAGGGTAGCCAAGATTATCCAGCAGTTCAGGCGAAATCAGCGGACGAAACTTCTCGCGCCCTAAGGAGATTTCCTGAAACTCTTCTGGAGTATTAGACTGACGTGTGAAGACGAGGTCATACAGCCCGCCTTCAATATTCTGATCAGAGCCACTGCTGGAAACAGTCACGGTGATCTCTGAGTTATGCGCGGTAAACGAACGAAGACGGCGCAACAACCAATTGCTAGCGAAGCTTGAAGAACAATGGATACTCAAAGTATCCCTGTTCCCGACAGCTTCGATAGTGCGCGTCGCAGTTGAGATTCTGTCAAATGCCTCGGCAATCTCCGAGGCATATCGATAGGCCGCTGCAGTCGGGAAAACCGCTCTGGAACGGCGCTCAAACAGCTCCAGTCCCAGGTGATCCTCCAGCGCTTTGAGCCGGTGACTGACCGCACTAGCGGTAATTGCTAGCTTTTGGGCCGCCGAAACCAAACTCCCAGTTTCCATAACTGCACGAAACGCGACCAAAGCATTCAAAGGGGGCAAACGATTCATGAAATGCCTTATTCTTGATAGAGTGAGAGATACAACCAATATTCCGATTAATGATGTAGACGTAACATAGCGCCTCCCCAATTTGAACACCCTCAAATCAACTAGGTCACGTCAAAAGTTATGTAAAAGAGCACATTTCCACAATAGATAACACCACGCATGAACTACTCAATTATTGATAATCTACGGAATACTTTCTCATATTCAATACAAATAATCGATATAAAATTAACTACAGAGAAAGAACATAACAATATCAATTTTACGCTAGGAGATCATAGAATAGGGTCGGGATACACGCCTAGGTTAAAGATCAAAAAAATTAACTATTCAACTGACGCCTGCTTTAGGTCGGACGAATACCAACATATGCAGCACGCGGACGTATTTGTTCTTGCATTTGATATTGTTCGAGCGCCTGAGCGATCCAGCCGCTAATTCTTGAAATACAAAACAAAATTCCGGCAGAATTTTTTGGTAAGCCCAAAATCTGCTCCAAAAGTGCTAGTGGAAAATCCACATTCATGTGCTTTCCGAAAAGCTCCCGAGATCTTTCCAGTAATGGTGGAATCAGTGCAACAAGCGGGTGATCCAGCTCACTTTGCATGAGTTTGCCTAATAGAAATTCGCCCCTTGGATCAGGCCCGCCGTATACGGAATGCCCAAGTCCCGGCAGATATTCTCCGTTCATACATCGCTCTTGCAACACGTTCTCTATATCGTCAGCTACATGAATATGCTTCAGCCAACTCAGCACGCGCTCTGCGTTTGTTCCATGTCTGGGGCCCATAAACGCTCCAAGCCCGGAAACAAGAACAGCATGCAGCGGCGCCCGTGTCGAAGCCGCACATCTGACCGCATATGCGCTGGTATTAAGCTCATGGTCAGCACACAAAACAAGCGTCGCACGGATCAGATCGATAGCCTTTTCATTCTTCACGCCCCAGGCTTGAGCAATCTGCCGGTGCATCGGGTCAGTGCTCGGCGCTTGCATCAGTAGCGCACTGGCTGCAAGGCGAATGAGGCACGCCCCTTTTCGCTTGAGTAGCTCCTGAGACAGCGTATAGGCCGCGCTGTCTTGTTCCGGCCAGGAACAGAGCGCCACAATCGCCCGCTCAGCGGGCCTCTGGTGCCCGCTCATCACCTCGACGGCATGAGGCGCAGGCTGAGCAAACGGGTCATTCTCACAATCCCACAGCAGCGTGGCGACACTTTCAAGCGTACCAGCCTTTGCAAGTTCCAGTGCAGACTGACCGCGGTAGTAATGCCCCTCATCTGTCAAAAGCGTCAGCTTGGTCTCAAGTACGCCCTTTGCAGCAGCACTCCGGGACTGCCCATCCCGTTCCTCAGAGCCTTCTCCAGCCCGACGACTTCGCAGGAAGCGGATATCGGAAGCATCATAGAGCCGCGTCCTCCCCGGCCCTTGAACCGAGCGGACCAACCCACGGCTCACATAGGCATACAGCGTGGCCGGGCGCACCCCCAACTCATTGGCAGCTTCTTTAGCGGAAAGATAAATAACTTCAGACATGGCGCACCTATTACATGATCAACGTTGATCATACGAATAAGGCTGACACACGCAATACTATAGATGTCCAATCAGAAGACCGTCAGTTGCCCTTGGTCGCATTTGAGGCTTCAGCAGCAGCAATCAGATCCTTGCCGATCTCATCTTCAAACTCACCCCAAACAGGTCGCATCACATCCGCCCATTGCTGGCGCTGTTCTGGCGTCAACTCACGCACGGTATAACCAGCATCGACAATCCGTTGCCGGTTCTCGTCGCTCGTCTGCGCAGCTTGCGCATTGGCCTTGGCCAGCGTTTCTTGGAAGATCGTCAGAAACTGCTCCCGCACATCAGGCTTCAGGCTTTCCAACCACTCCTTAGGTGCAAACACAACATAAGCCAGCAATTGATGGTTGGTCTCAGTAATCCCGTCCTGAACCTCAAAGAACCTCGATGTGAAGATGTTGGACCAGCTGTTCTCCTGACCATCAACAACCCCCAACTGCAAAGCCCCATAGACCTCTTTAAACGCCAATTTCTGCGCACTCGCTCCCATCGCCTCAATCATCGCAACGGCCACATCAGAATTCTGCACCCGAAACTTCAGCCCTGCCCCGTCAGAAGGCACGAGCAACGGCTTATCGGCAGAAAAGTGCTTTAATCCATCATAAAGATACCCAAGCCCAACAACCCCGAAATCAGACATGACATCAAGCAGTTCCTGCCCCTTCTCGCTGGCAGTAAAACGCTGTACTGCATCCATGTCCTCAAACAGGAAAGGCAGATCAAAGAGTCGGAACTTGTTGGTGTAAACTTCCAGTTTTGAAAGAGAAGGCGCCGCCAGCTGCACATCACCCAGTATCAGGGCTTCCATCACCTTCTCATCATCATAAAGCTGGGAAAAGGGAAACACCTGCATGCAGGCCACACCGTCCATCTCGGTGTTCACCCGTTCCGCCAGCATCCGCGCAAAGTCACCCTTAGGATGGCCTCTCGGCGGCACAACATGGCTGAACTTGATAACAACTTCGCCAAGCTTACAGTCAATCTGGGCGAACGCAAGTGTGGCGAAAACAACGCCCAGAGCAAGAATTACAGCGGTGAACGCTCTCCTCATCAGCTCCTCACGGCAACATTATGGGACCTGACTATTATCGCAGTTTCCCCCCAAAATCCGCCTAAGCTATTGCTCTGCATTTGCCTCGAATAAGCAGCAACAAAAAAGCCGGAGCAAATGCCCCGGCCTTTCAAAACATATCTTGGTGCCAGCTACCTGACGATAACCTCTGGCCCCATCATATAGGTTGGCAGCGCCGTGGAGAGCCATGGCAAATACGTAACCAATACGAGAAACACCAGCAGAACCATCACAAACGGTGCAGCGGCACGCACCACCTGCACCAGACTCATACCCGTTATGCCCGAGGTCACAAACAGATTGAGCCCGATAGGCGGTGTGATCATGCCAATCTCCATGTTCACCACCATGATGATACCCAGGTGAATTGGATCAACGCCCAGCTCCACAGCAATCGGGAACACCACAGGCGCCACAATCAACAGCAAACCGGATGGTTCCATGAACTGACCACCAATCAGCAGGATAATATTGACGGCAATCAGGAAGGTGAACCAGTTGAAACCTGCACCTAGCATCCAGTCGGTAATGACCTGCGGGATACGCTCAGCAGTGAGTGTGTGAGCAAAAAGCAGCGCATTCACGATGATGAACATCAACATAATCGTGGTCTTACTACTCTCAACCAGCACCTTGCGGGTATCCCGGTGGAAGAAGGCAGGGAAGAAGTAAAGAACACTCAATCCAATATTACGGACAATTGCCTCAAGCAGTCCTTCACCAGACTTACGCCATTTCTTGTCCTTCAGCGGCCCCATGTCACGATAGATGAACAGAGCAATCAGACACGCATACACAGCTGCCACAGCCGCAGCTTCTGTTGGTGTAAACACACCTGCGTAAATACCGCCAAGGATGATCACAATCAGGAACATACCAAACGCAGCTTCAGCAAACGTGGACCACAGCACCCTGAAGCTTGGGAACGGTTGCGCAGGCAGGTTTTTCTTGCGGGCGATAATGTAGATCGTCACCATCAGCATCAGACCAGCAACAATGCCCGGGATGACACCCGCCAGGAACATGCGCCCAACAGAAACGTTGGTTGCAGCCGCATAAACAACCATCACGATGGAAGGCGGGATCAGAATTCCCAGCGTACCAGCATTGGCGATGATGCCTGCAGCAAATTCCTTGGAGTAACCAGCCTGACGCATCGCAGCAATCGCGATGGTACCAATCGCAACCACAGTCGCTGGAGACGAACCAGAAAGCGCAGCAAAGATCATACAGGCCAGCACGCCAGCCATAGCCAGACCACCACGCACCCAGCCAACAGTAGCCACAGCAAAGTTCACGATACGACGGGCAACGCCGCCAGTGGACATGAAGCTGGAAGCCAGAATGAAGAACGGGATCGCGAGCAGTGTAAAGTTCTGCGACGCATTGAACATCTGAATGGTCACAGAGCTCATAGAGTCATGAGAGAACAGCGCGATGTAGAGAACGGAAGACAAGCCAAGCGCAATCGCGATTGGTGCCCCGATAAGAAGCAGCCCAAAGAGCAGCAAAAAGAGAACAGCGGTTTCCATTGGGCTTAGTCCTTCAGCACGTCTTTGTTTTCTTCAACGAGCTCTTCAGCTTCGTGCGCGGCAATCATCGTGTCGCGTTGGCCAGTCAGAATGAACCAGCACATCTGCAGCGACCGGAAAGCCAGAAGGGCAAGACCGATTGGCAAGATGACATAGCCCCACCACCGTGGAACACGCTCTTTCACACCAAACATCTCCTGATACCACTCAGGAAACTTCAGATCTTCCATGCCGATTGGAAGCTTGTAGTACTTGGCAACGTAATCAAACGCACCGCCGGAAGACCCGCGGTTATCAAGCCCAAGCAACCAGCCAAACCAGTCTGCATCAAACAACAGTGCCGCATACAGCAGCGTCACCAGCGCACCAATCAGCCCGAAGGTGCGGAAGACCGGTTTCGGAAACAAGCGGATGAAAGCATCAACGCCAAGGTGCGAGCCAATTTTCAGGCCATAGCTCATGCCGAAAAGAATAAGCCATGCAAACAGCACGCGGGTGAACTGTAGCGCGCCACCCCAACCCGAGTTAAAGCCGTACCGCATGACGACCTGCCAGAAGGTGACCAGCGTCATCACCGCAAGGATGGTGGCGATAAAGCCTTCTTCGAAAGCATCTATTATTTTATTTAGTCGAGACAAAGCGCCCTCCCCCAACAGCACTCTCATTTCCCAGTGTGTTGCGGCACCGAAAAAGAAACCATTGTGGTTTTTCAGGGTCTGCCCGACCAATAGCCGGACAGACCTATCAAGATGTATTGGATTAGTTGTTTGCTGCGACGGCAGCGTCGATCACATCCTGACCGATGTCATCAGCAAACTTGCCCCATACAGGCTTCATCACGTCAACCCACTGTTGACGCTGCTCAGGTGTCAAGCTGCGAACTTCTACACCAGATTCAATGATCTTCTGCTTGTTCGCTTCGTTGATAGCGGAACTACGAGCGTTCGCATCGTTGGTCACTTCAGTGAAGATAGTGATGAACTGATCGCGAACTTCTGGATCAAGGCTGTCGAGCCATTCCTGAGAGGTCACAGCAAGATAAGACAGCAGCTGGTGGCTGGTTTCTGTAATACCGTCCTGAACTTCAAAGAACTTCTTGGTGTAGATGTTGGACCAGGTGTTTTCCTGACCATCAACAACGCCGGTCTGCAGTGCGCCGTATACTTCTTTAAACGCAAGCTTCTGCGCGTTTGCTTCCATTGCTTCAATCATCGCAACAGCAACGTCAGAGGTCTGAACGCGGAACTTCAGGCCAGCAGCATCAGCAGGTGTCAGCAAAGGCTTGTTGGCGGAGAAGTGCTTGATGCCGTTGTAAACGTAGCCGAGACCAACAAAGCCGATGTCAGACATCGCACCCAGCAGTTCCTGACCTTTTTCACCCTGTGTGAAGTTGTTCACTGCATCCATGTCGGAGAACAGGAACGGAAGGTCAAACACACGGTACTTGAGTGTGTAAGCTTCGAACTTAGCAAGAGAAGGCGCAGCGATCTGAACATCGCCGAGCAGCAGAGCTTCCATCACTTTGTCATCATCAAACAGCTGGGAGCTTGGGAAAACCTGCATACAGGCCTTACCATTCATCTCAGTGTTGATACGCTCTGCCAATGCAGTTGCAAAGTCACCCTTTGGGTGGCCGGTCGCAGACACAACGTGACTGAACTTGATAACAACTTCACCCGGATCACACGCTTCAGCAGCAACGGCTTGAGTAGCGGTGAACATGCCAGCTGCAACTGTGGCAGCAGTAACCAATTTCTTCATAGTATCCTCCCAGATGGAACGGAGCGAAGCTCCTCACGATACCAAAAGCAATCTGCGTGCCAGTTTTAATACTAATAGTATTTTCAGCTACTTACGGATATTTACCTAATTATTCGATTTACATTTGTTACGAATAAGTAACATTGACCACTCAAAGATGTGTCGAATTCGACACATTTCTATTCACCAATCTCATCCTTCCCAAGCCCATACTTCTTCATCTTCTCATAAAGCGCCTTGCGGGAGACTGACAGCGCTTCATACGTCGGCTTAATCTTGCCGTCGTTCTTCTCAAGCTCGGCAGCAATAATATCGCGCTCATGGGTACTTACGCGCTCTGCCAGCGTACCACTCTGCGAACCGGCAACTGCAGCAGTCGTACCAGCTGCCTTTGGCTGACCTTCCAGCCCCAGCACAAACCGGTCTGCCACGTTGCGCAGTTCACGCACATTTCCCGGCCACTCCCGCTGCATCAGTTCACCGAGAAACTCCCTCGAAATTTCTGGCACTTCTTTCCGGTAACGCGCCCGCGCCCCACGCGTCAGATAGTGGAACAGCACCGGAATATCCTCCAGCCGTTCTCGCAGCGGCGGAATAGCCAGTGTGATCACGTTAAGGCGGTAAAACAAATCCTTCCGGAACCGCCCTTGGTTGGAGGCCGCCTCCAGATCTTCTTTGGTCGCTGCCACAAAACGCAGGTCCAGCGGAATGGATTTGTTCGACCCAAGACGCTCAATCGTCCGTGTCTCAAAAACTCGCAGCAGTTTCACCTGCAAGTCCAGTGGCATGGACTCAATCTCATCCAGAAACACCGTCCCGCCATGCGCATGCTCCAGCTTGCCAATGCGCAGGCCACTTGCACCAGTAAAGGCGCCTTTCTCATGCCCAAACAGCTCGCTCTCGATGATATCAGCAGGCAGGGCGCCACAGTTCAGCGCCACAAATGGCCCGTCTTTGCGCAGGCCTTCTTCATGCAACGCACGAGCAACGACCTCTTTACCAGAACCTGTCTCACCCAGAATAAGCACATCCGCATCCGTGCCAGACAGCGCGGTAATAGTACTCCGCAGCTCTTCCATGGACGGGGACTTGCCAACAATGCGCTCTTCCAGACCTGAGAGCTTGCCCAGCTCCTCACGCAGCACGCGGTTTTCCAGCGTCAAACGGCGCTTTTCCAGCCCACGCTCAACAACGGCAACCAGCCCACTAACCGGAAACGGCTTCTCTTTGAAATCATAGGCCCCGGCCCGCATAGCTTCCACCGCCAGCGGTACATCACCATGGCCGGTGATCAACACCACAGGCAAAGCACTGTCGATCTCGAAGGCAGCTTTCATCAGATCAAAGCCGCCCATCTTGGGCATACGGATATCGCTGACCAGAACTCCATAGAACTCATGCGTGATGTGCTCCAACGCTTCTTCAGCGCGAGAAAACGACACCACGTGATAGTCGGCCAGTTCCAGCCCTTCCACCAGCGCTTCACGCATATCTTCGTCGTCATCGACCAGAAGAATGGTGGCTTTATCGATTGCCCATACGTCCATACTAAACTTCTTCTTCCTCAAGATCGCCGGAAGTCTCCGAGGCATCCTTCAGCACAATCACAAAGCATGCGCCGCCAAGCTCAGACTGCTCATAGCGCAACTGCCCTTCCAGATCCTCGATTATCTTATAGGCAATGGAAAGGCCAAGCCCCAATCCTTCACCCACATCCTTTGTGGTGAAGAACGGATCAAAAATGCTAGCAACAACATCCTCTGGCACGCCGGGTCCGTTGTCCTCAAAGCGAATGATCACCTGCTGCTCATGATGAGAAACCGAAATTCGGATGCATGGTTCATCCTGCGCTTTCATGGCATCCAGTGCATTGCTCATCAGGTTCATCAGCACCTGCGCAAGACGAACCTGCCCAGCCAGAACCTCAATGGATTTGTCGTCCTGCACCACCTCAGTGTGCACGCCCATCTGCTTGCAGCGTGGCCCCGTCAGCATCAACACTTCACCAACAACGGCAGAAACCTTCACCGGAACAAGGTCACGTCCCGCTTTGCGGGTGAACCCTTTCAGGATCTGACTGATCGCCGCCATCCGCTCCACCATGGCAACAATCTTGCCTAGGCTCTTCAGTGCGCGGTCTGACTTACCCGTCTCAATCAACACCTGCGCGTTTTCAGAGTGCGTGCGGATCGCACCCAGCGGCTGGTTGAACTCATGAGAAAGCGCAGCAGACATTTCGCCCAGTGTTGCCAATTTGGCAGACTGCACCAGACTGGCCTGCGCCTGTTGCAAGCCTTTTTCTGCGGCCTCACGTTCTTTCACTTCCTGTGCCAGCAAAGCATTCATGGTGGAAAGCTCACGGGTACGCTCATGCACGCGCTCTTCCAGCCGCGCCGCATAAACCTTGTCCTGCCGGATACGTTCCAGCAAACGCCGCCGCCGCTCACCCGCCATCCAGAACAGACCACCACTCACAACACACAGCAGCAAAGCCACCAGCGCCGCCCAGATGGACTGTTGCCGAACCTGAGAGGTATCGGCAAACAACACCACCTTCCAGTTCAGCACAGGCAGCTCCTGCTCAATCATCTGGAAGTTGGGTTTGTTGAAAGGCGGGCTTAATCGCACAAGTTGGAAGTCCAGATCATACCAACGCTGCTCAATCACCCCATTGAGAGTAGCAGATACACGTCCGCGTCGCGTCGTGCGCTGTGCAAACAACCGCTCTCCGCGCCAACTGGATTGGTTGGTAGCGACCACAATGCCGTTTTGATCAACAGCAACAAGACGATCCTTTGAAAGCGCCCAGGATTGCTCAACCCCTTCAAGACTTACACGAACCGCAATAAAGCCGTAGTCCTGCTCCCCCTGCCGAACCGGAGCGATGAACACATAGCTGGCAGGCCCACCACTGCGGGAAAGAACCAGTTGCCGCCCAAGACGCCCCTGCCGCGCAGCTTGCAACGCATCCGCATAAGAGGACATGCCCTGTTCCGCCATACTGGCGTTGTCGATCAGGTTGGACGCAACAATTTGGCCGTCAGGCTTCTGGAACCAGACCTCCTGCGCGCCAGACATCCCTGCAATTACCTTGGCAACATTCTGCCCGCGCTCATGTTCATCATTGGCAAGGATCTGTACGATGTCAGAGCGCCGCGCCAACAACGGTGGCAGCAAGCGATATTTATCGAGGTATTTCTCAAGCCCTGCCGCCTGCACAGACAGGGTCGCCTGCCCACGCGTTTGCAAGTCTGCCAGATAAAACTGGCTGCTCAACTGCATCGCGACCCAGGCAACCACAAGCGCAAACACAGCAAATGTCACCAGTGCAACACTGGAGACCCGCTGCCATCGCTCAGATCTGCTTGTCCTGTTCACGTCGCTTGTCCGGTTTTGAATATAGTCGTGATGCCTCCCGAGACATCACCAAATGCGCTTAATCACTTACGGTGTAACCCGTGTTCGTTCACTGGTCTAGCGCAACACTTTTGATCAAAGCAAATACCTGTTGTCCGGCAGCTAGTTGCAACTCATGCACAGAATGGCGTGTCAGCCGCGCCCGCAAATGCTGCTCTCCAACACGGCAATCCACCTCGGCATATGGGCCGGAGGTCTCCGTAATGCCTTCAATCACGACAGAAAGTACATTGCGGATGGAAGCTTCATCTGGCGCTTTACGCGCAAGAGCAACATCCTTGGCCTTGATGCGAACACGCACATCCTGCCCCACGTTCCCCAACTGCCCCGGAAGCTGCAATGTCTGTCCTTCCAAACCAAATTCAGTGATCTGCCATTGCTCATCATAATGGTTCAGCGTGGCAAACAGCAGCGAGCCCGCGTCCGGCCCGCTCGCCAACTGCGGCAGTTCCAAATTGCTCAGCATCTGCGCAATCGGTCCATGCGCAACCACATTGCCAGCGTCCAGCAGCACCAGCGTATCCGCCAGCTGCTCAATTTCACCAAGGCTATGGCTCACATAGAGCATCGGAATGCCGAACTCGTTCTTCAGCTTAAGAAGATACGGCAGGATCTCCGCTTTACGCGAAGCATCCAGCGAGGCCAGCGGCTCATCCAGCACAAGCAGCTGCGGTTTGGACAACAACGCCCGCCCAATCGCCACACGCTGCTTTTCGCCGCCGGAAAGCCCATGAGGCCGGCGCTTCAGCAAGTGAGAGATCCCCAGCAGCTCTGCAACCTCACCCAGACCAACAGCAGATTTCCGCCCCGCTGCCCACTGGCTATAAAGCAGGTTCCGTTCCACATTCATATGCGGAAACAGGCGGGAATCCTGAAACACCATGCCCACACCGCGCTGCTGAATTGGCATGTTGATGGAAGCTGCCCGATCAAACACAACACGCTCGCCCAGTGCAATGCGTCCATGATCCGGCGCGCTCAAGCCCGCAATCATGCGGATCAACGAGGACTTGCCAGCACCGGACTTGCCGAAGATTGCCGTTATCCCGCTGTTCACCGCAAACTTGGCGGAAAGCGAGAAGTCACCCAACCGGCTGGCAACATCAACCTCAATCATGCTGACCTCCCAACTTGCGGGAAAGCCGCCGCGAGATTACCTCGGAGAACACCAAAGCACCAATGGAAACCACAACTGCAATCACAGTCAGACGGATCGCTCCCGCATCACCGGAAAGGCTCTGCATCTCGGTATAAAGCGCAAGCGATAACGTCCGCGTCTCTCCGGGAATGTTGGAAACAAACGTGATCGTCGCTCCAAATTCACCCATAGCCTTGGCAAACCCAAGGATCGCACCGCTCAGGATACCCGGCAGTGCCAGCGGCAGCGTAATCAGCAGAAAGGTTTTGAGCCGAGACGTACCCAGCGAATGCGCCGCTTCTTCCAGCTGGCCATCTGACAGCTCAAAGGAAAGCTTCACAGGCCGAATGATCAGCGGAAACGCCATGATCCCAGCGGCGAGAGCAGCGCCCGTCCAGCGGAAGGCAAACACAATGCCAAACACATCCGCAAAAAAGCTGCCCAACATGCCTTGCCGCCCAAACAGCACCAGCAGCACATAACCTGTCACCACAGGCGGCAGCACAATCGGCAAATGCACCAAGGCATTCACCAGCGTATAACCAGGAAACTTCCAGCGGGCGAGAGCATAGCCGAGCAGAACCGCAGGCGGCAGCGCAATCGCAATTGCAAGGCTCGCAACCTGCAGCGACAGCTGGATAGCTGCCCATTCTGCATCCGTCAGATAAAAGCTCAATAGCCGCTCACTTTGAAACCATGAGCCTGAAAGATCTTGCGCCCCTCAGCACTCTTCAAAAATGCCATGAACTCTCCGCTACTCTTGGAGTGCGTTAAGGTCAAGGCTCCCGGAATCACAATAGCACGATGACTGTCCTGCGGTATTTCCGCAAGCACCCGCACACCTTGCTCCACTTTCGCGTCAGAAGAATACACCAGCGCCATCGGCACCTCACCTCGCGCAGCAGCGGCCAGAGCAATACGTACATTCTCCATCGGCGCCACACGCTGAGCAACACTCTCCCACAAACCGAGATTAATCAGCGCCTCTTTGCCATAGCGCCCGGCAGGCACCGTCTCCGGCTCCCCCATCGCCAAACGCCCATCCGCCAAAGCAGCTTGCAACGCTTCCGGCTTCAGCTCAACCTCTTCAGCGCCCAGCGCTTCAGAGCCAACCAGCACAAGCCCGTTGGAGGCCAGCTCCACAACACTGCCCTCCACCAGCACGCCATTCTTCACGGCATACGCCATCCACTCATCATCCGCTGTCACCAGCAAATCAGCAGGCGCACCGGCAACAACATGGCGGGTGATGGTCTGCGAACCACCAAAGGAAAATTCGGTCTTGGTGTTGTGGGTTTGATCAAACTGAGCACCGGCATCTTCCAGCACATCCTTCAGGCTGGAGGCTGCAAACACCAGAATACGCTCCGGCTCCTGCGCAAACGATACAGCCCCACCGCCAACAACCAGCGCGAGGCTTACAACAGCAGCAGAAAGAAAACGCCAGAAACCAGTCACAGCCAGAATACTCCATTTCGCGAGTCCGGCTTGAACTATAAGGACCTAACCCACCCGAACCACTGACTCATATCAAGGCCCACGTGGGTTTCGTCAAGCATCTTTCTTTCTGAAGCGTATCCCGAGAAACTGAAATCCGGTTTCCAAAATAAGATACGCTCAATACTTTACGCCGCGATTGCACGGGGGGATTTCACCTTCTCGGCAAGTCCTTTCAGGTTGCCATCAATAACCTTACCCGTCCCACTTTTCACGAGCGTTTGGCCCAACAACCACCCCAACGGCCCGTACTTCATACGATACTCCAGATACCAGATGATCTGGGATTTCCCACCGGCATAAGACTTGATGCAAATTTCCGCTTGCGCTTCTTTCAGCGGTAAAGCCTCCATAGAAGAGAGACGCACCCGCATTCTGTGATTAGGCTCCCATTCCATCACTTCCTCATCAATGAAGGTGCCATTCTCAAAGTGGCAACGCCGCGCAGAACCAACACCATCAGCTCCTTCGGTCAACGCCTCAACAGACTTCACAAGAGGGGCAAACTCATCAAGGTCCATGTACCGGCCAATCACATTCCAGATTGCTTCCGGACTGGCATCAATCACCATCGTTCTTTCGCAGCGTATCATCGGTTTCTCCTCAATCATCTCAAACATCTTGCTTGGTGCTGAACCATTGATACAGTGGCGCTGCTGACACCGTTATGGCAGCAGCATGACAGCAGGAGCCCACAATGCGTCGTACGGACCGCCTTTTCCACATCATCCAGATTTTGCGGTCAAGCCGGTCTCCTGTGACAGGACGTGCTCTTGCAGACGAACTCGAAATCTCTCTACGCACGTTGTACCGTGACATGGCAGAGCTCATGGCCCAGCGGGTGCCCATCACCGGAGAAGCCGGAACCGGCTATGTGCTGGATGATGGCTACGACATGCCACCTTTGATGCTGACCGCAGATGAGTTGGAAGCAGCCGCTCTTGGAGCCGCATGGGTCGCAACACAAGCAGACCCGGCCCTTGCGCGCTCTGCAAGAGATTTAGTGGCCAAATTGTCTGCTGCCGTACCACCAGAGCTGCGCCCGATTATTTTGGATGCTGGCCTCAAACCCATCGCAACAACACCAGCCCCTGATGAGCGGTTCGAAGGTGTCATCCTGCGGCGTGCTATTCGAGACCGCACCAAGCTGCAACTCACCTATAAGGACGGCAGCGATAAACCAACCACGCGCATCATCTGGCCTCTGCTCATCGCCTACCTGAACAAAGCCCGTTACATCGTAGCCTGGTGCGAAACCAGAGAAGATTACAGGCATTTCCGAACAGACAGGGTTCACTCTATGGAAGTTCAGCACGACAGATACCCCGGACGCCGCAAGGCTCTCATCAAGGGCTGGGAAGACGCAATGGCGTCAAAACACTAAGCTTCACTCATACGCCCGACATCTGCGGATCGATCAAAGACCGGTGCACCTGCATTCCGGCCCAAACGCCATCCCCAACAGCAAATGAAACGGAATGCGGCACACGGGCGACGTCGCCACAGGCAAAAACACCGCGCACAGTCGTCTCCTTGAACTCAGAGGTCACAAGCTGTTGCCCCATGGAATGGTCCTCCAACGCACAGCCAGCAGACTGAGCAAGCGAGTTGGACGGATACGTATTGGAGACAACGAAAATGGCAGAGAACTCAAGTTTACGGCCATCCTCAAGCACAATGTCGGCAGTGCCCTCAATACGACTGATCTCAGTATCGTTGAGAGTAACGCCTCTACGAAGCAGATGTGCGCGTTGCTCATCTTCCAGTGAAGACGCACCATTCGTGAAGAAGGTCGTCGCCCCCCATTCCGGCATAATCTCAGCTTGATGCAGTGAGACGGGATTAAAGGCAATCACAGCGATTGGCTCATTGTTCAACTCGTAACCATGGCAATACGGGCAATGCAAAACCGACTTGCCCCAACGCTCTGCCAAACCCGGAATATCGGGCAGTTCATCACGAACTCCCGTTGCAAGCAAAATACGATGTGCGGTGAAAGCCTCGCCTTTGTCCGTGCGCACGCAAAACGCACCAATCTCACCAGAGAACTCCTGAACCGTTCCGTGATGCCAGCTCAGATTAGGATAAGCCTCAAGCTGCTGCTGCGCCTGTCTCCAAATCTCATCAGGCGGCACACCATCTTGCCCAAGAAAGCCATAGGCATGCTCGGCAAATCGATTTCGCCTCTCACCAGCATCAATCACCAGAACAGACCTGCGCGCCCGCACCAGCTGCAAAGCAGCCGCCATTCCGGCATAACTCCCCCCAACCACAATCACATCATGCATGCTCAGAGACCTTTACTGCTGGCGTTCGGTTCCTCGGCTCCGGCAATGATGCCTCAACTTCTGCAAAGGCATCATTAAACGCTTCAGTTAGGGACTGCTCTGAGAGGAATAAGAGAGCTTCATCGCAGCTGCTCACGCATCCCAGAGGAAACGCGTGCCTGGCAAAAACTATGGAAGAATAACAACCGCTTCCACTTCAAACAGCATCGGGTCAATTGCCAGCTTAGGAACAGGAACCAGCGTTTGTGCCGGCAGCGTTTCTCCAAACATCTCCATGACATTCTGAGTCAGCACACCAAGTTTCGATGGATCATGGTCCACCACATAAACGGTGAGCTTGGCAACTTGAGCTGGTGTGGCATCAAGCGCATCAAGCACCTTTTTCAAATTGGCATAAGCCTGTTTAACCTGTACCGAAAACTCTGGCGAATAAGCGCCTTTATCGTCGGCCCCACCTTGCCCGGAAACATAAGCAACCCGCGCACCAGCTGGCGCAACCACGGATACGCTGTAGCCATGGGCAGACGGATCATAAAGGCTCTGGGGATTGACGATACTAAGTTTATCCGCAGTTTCAGCGACTGAAGTGCTGGTTGAAAAACTAGTAGACATTGCGAGGAGTCCTCCAATTACAAAAATATTCTTTAGGTGTGACATGCCCGTCTCCATGGCCAGTTTCCTGGAACTTGATGTGTTAGCTCTGTGCTGCACCTAAATACGAAAGAGCTCCTGACAATTCTTGTCAGCATGGTTATACTTAAACTCAATCATGCGTAGACATGTTGAAACTGGAGACTGTTCGTGAGCCGCTCTGACCGCCTAATTCGCCTGATGCAAGTCTTGCGGCGATTGCCCTCACCAGTGACGGCATCAAGGCTGGCTTTGGAAATGGAAGTCTCCCAGCGCAGCATCTACCGAGACATTCAAAGCCTTCGGTCCTCCGGCGCAATCATCGATGGGGAGGCAGGCTTTGGCTTTACGCTGACAGAAGACCCCTCCTTGCCACCAATGCATTTTGAAGCCGACGAGGTGGAAGCGCTGGCTCTTGGCCTGCATACCGTCGCCAAACTCGGCAACATAGAATTCACGTATGCAGCACAAAATGCTTTGGTGAAGTTGGAAGCAAGCCTTCCGCAAAGCATGCGCCAGCGATTGCGGCATGCAACCGTCGGCAGCCACATCTTGCGCAACACGCCCACATCCGAGGCAGACTTCCCCGGTCTTCGCGAAGCAATCTGGAATGAACAGGTGGTGTCTCTGAATTATCTGGACCTGAAAGACCGCCTGTCAAAACGCAAAGTCTGGCCGCTCACCATCTACTTCTTCAGCGAAGTGCAGGCTCTGATCTCCTGGTGTTGTTTACGAGAAGATTTCCGCATGTTCCGGCTGGACCGGATCCAGTCAGTCGATTTCCTGGAAGAATCCTTCCGCCCCAAACGAGTAGGCTTGCTGCGCGATTACTTCGAGCGCGAAAAAGAATGCGAGTAACCGAAGTCGCCCTCAACTTTGCTATCAAAGCACTCAATCATACAAGTGAACCCATCTCCTCCGAAGGAGCCTTAAAACTCAGTCAATGAAAAGGCAATGCTAATACCTCTCATTGAACTCCGATTCAGGATGCTTCAGAACTATGGCTTGATTGTTAGCACTGCTTCTTACCTATGGAAATCTTATCCCATAAGCTAAAAGCTTCTCACGAGCAGCATCAACTGCTGCTTGGGAGAACTTGTCAGCAAACTCCAAAACAACATATTCACCCGTAAACCGTGCTGCTCCGCCTTCCACGAGAGCCATAAAACCCGGAGTAACCTTGTTGTCGAGCGCCCAGTCGGTCAGAGTCTGTATAGCTCCCTTCGATGCTATCTTGCGTCTCGTATAGCTTGCTTTTTGCTTTCGTCCATGCTTTTCCCGCAGCGTCTCTTCATAGGCTGCAACCGCTTGCCACAAACGTCGCTCAATTGGATCGTCGTGGTCTATGCCTTCTAGCTCATACAATCGTTCACGACAGGCATCTGCGATATCATCACGGTTTAGCCTTTTGGCATTTTCAAGAAGCACGCGAAGTGAAACAGGATCTGTCATAGTCCTTGGATCAGCTGGCATCTTAGGTAACCCCTCCCCGATTTCATTGAAATAAACGAATCCAATCCCCTCCTAAGCCACCACCACCGCGTTTTTCCGGTCCTCGCGGATCATATCCGATGCCTTCTCCGCAATCATAATTGTCGGAGAATTGGTGTTGCCGGAGACGATGCGAGGCATGATGGAAGCGTCAACAACGCGCAGGCCCTCAACGCCTTTCACCTTCAGACGCTCATCAACCACCGTGCCCATGGAGCAGGTGCCGACTGGGTGGAAGATGGTGGTGCCGATGTCCCCCGCTGCAATAGCAAGGTCTTCATCACTGACGACATGCGCACCCGGTAGATACTCCTCCGGCAAAAACTCGGCCATCGCCCTGGTTTCCATGATTGTCCGTGTCAGGCGCAAACTGTCAGCTGCCACACGTCGGTCACTCTCGGCAGAAAGATAGTTTGGCTGGATCTTTGGATGTGCAATTGCATTGCCGGACCCGATATGAACACTGCCGCGAGACTCTGGCCGCAAATTACAAACACTCGCTGTAATCGCCGGAAATTCGTGCAGCGGATCGCCAAACTTATCCAGCGACAACGGCTGAATGTGATACTCAATGTTTGGCGTCTCATAAGAGTTGTCAGAGCGCGTAAACACCCCAAGTTGACTTGGAGCCATGGACATTGGACCAGACCGGCTCAGCGCATACTCAGCCGCTATCTTCGCCTTGCCAATCAACGAGTTGGCTCGCTGGTTCAGCGTAACAGTGTTTTGAACCTTATAGATGCTGCGGATCTGCAGATGGTCCTGCAGGTTCTCGCCAACCTGAGGCTGATCCAGCACCATGTCGATGCCATACTGGGTCAAACGCTCTCCAGACCCAATACCGGACAATTCCAGAATTTGCGGCGATCCAATGGCCCCTGCACTCAGGATAATCTCTCCTGTACAGGCAGCAGAAGTCATTTCCCCGTTCACCATCATGCAAACACCAGTCGCGCGGCGCCCGCCAAACACGAGCGCAGTCGCCTGTGCATTGGTCAGAACCTTCAGGTTTCCCCTGTTCTCAGCAGGCTTCAAAAACCCCTTGGACGTACTCCAACGCACGCCCTTGCGCTGGTTCACCTGAAAATAGGAGGAGCCGAAGTTGTCACCGCCGTTGAAGTCGTCAATTTTCGGAATGCCCACTTCCTCGCAAGCATCACGGAAACGGTCAAGGATCGGCCACGACAAACGCTGCTCTTCAACGCGCCATTCACCACCTTCCCCATGCACCTTGGAAGATCCGGCATAATGATCCTCTGACTTCAGGAAGTACGGCAGCACATCATCCCAGCCCCAGCCAGTCAGACCCAGCTGGCGCCAGTTGTCATAATCCTGCGCCTGTCCGCGCAGATACAGCATGCCGTTGATGGAAGAGCACCCGCCCAGAAGTTTGCCGCGCGGATAGTTCAGCTTACGCCCATTCAGCCCCGGCTCCACCTCGGTCTGGAAACCCCAGTCCATACGCGGATTGCCCATGCAGTACAGATAGCCAACGGGGATATGCACCCACGGATGCTTGTCGTTGCCGCCAGCTTCCAGCAGCAGCACCTTCACATCCGGGTCCTGAGAAAGTCGGTTCGCAACAACACAGCCCGCTGAGCCAGCCCCAACCACGATGTAATCCCAGGTTCCCAATGCGCGCATGCCGGCCCTCCCAAGCCCTAAGTCTCGATGCGGCCTAGGATAGAAACTGAGCGGGAGGTTTGCACTAGTAAGATATGTTTAGATCACCCACGATGAGCCACCGCTGCAAAGCACCCACGCCGTGCATAATGCATTTGAATATAAGAGACATCCGGGTTCTCAAAGAAGCCCTCTAGCATCGGTTTGATGTTAGCCCCTTGCGCGATATCCGCTTCAATCATCATGTGGTTTGCATCAAACCCGCGCAGTGACAACAACCGGGAGGACAGAGACACCGGAACCTCATTCTCATAGGGCATTGCATCCACTGCATTCTCGCGCACAAAAATCGCATGGGACGCTTTGTAGGGCGTGTCATTTGGCTGGTAGGCATAGTTCAGTAAAAACACCCGATCCCCAACCTCGGCATCATCCAGTGTGACACGGCACGGAAAGCCCGGCTTCTCATCAGCCACATAAACAACCACATTACGCTTTGCCAGCTGCTCTTCGCTCAGGCCGTTCAGCGCGTCAAACTCGTTGGATTTCAATCCGGAAATAAAAAAAGCCATAGGTCACTCCTCAAGTTGGGAGCAACCTATGGCCTTCCGCAAACCGTAACCACCCGATTTGCGAGCAATTCAAATATCAGCGCATTCAGGCCTGCGCTTGAGCCGCCGCAATCGCCTTGTCCAACTCCGTAACCAAACCACTATCCAGCTCCAGCCGTGCGGCAAGCATCATCAGATAGGCCTGCTCGGCAGGTAGGTTCGGGTCAATCGCAAGGCGTGATGCAGTGTAAATTTCAGCAGCCGTTTCCGGACAGGTCGCAAACGCCACCACGCGGTCAATGTCCAGTGGCGCGCGCATCTCATCCAACACGAACGCTTTTTCTTCAGCACCCAGGCCCAGCTCATCCAGCTTTTCAAAGATGCGCTGCATCTCGTCACCGTCTACAGTGCCATCCGCTTTGGCCGCCTGGATCATCGCAACGATCAGCGCCATAGCAAACTCTTTGGCATCACCATTCCCTACATCCGGATCAAACGCAGTGCCAGTCGGGTCCGGCAGGGCGAGCGGCTCTGGCACCGGTACAACAGTTGCGGGAGCCGCCTGAGCCTGAGCTTGCGTCTGCGCAGAACCATGAGGCGCAGCTGCACCGCCGCCGCCATTGTTCTTACCATCTTGCCATGTCTGGAATGCTTTGTAGGCAAGGCCACCAACCAGCGCCATGCCACCGTATTTCACGGCCTTTTTGCCAAGCTTCTTGCCCTTCTTGCTGCCAAGAAAGTATCCGGCCAGGCCACCAGCAACGGCACCGCCAGCAAGTCCGCCGGCATTGTTTTTGATGTACGACTGCCCTTTGTCCAAAGCACCACGGGCCTGATTGCCACCGTTGGAACCTAAGAACTGATCAAGAAGTGCCTTGCTGTCGAACATCTGTAAACCTATCCCTTTGCTTTTGGACGTTACCCGTCAAATCTCTATGGAGATGGGAACCCAAAGTTTTCACTTCAAGATGCCCTATCTCGCAAAAACACAACCTGACGAAATTGTAATGTTTGAGAGCGCACTCCCGAAAAGTGGACACCGGTTTTCGGATTAGAGTACGCATCAGTTAATCTACTGCCCAAGCGGCAAATGGTTGTCGTCCCTCAGCGTATCCATCGCGATGGAGCTGCGTACGTTCTGCACCGCCTCATGAGGCAGCAGATCATTGTTGATCACCTCACTCAAGGCCTTCAGATCTTTCACCCGGATCTTGAGCATGTAATCCATGTCCCCCGTCATAGCGTAGGCTTCCTGCACGCTGGGAATAGTGCGAACCAGATCACGAAACAATCTGGCGTTCTCCTTGTTGTGCGTGGCCAGTGCCACCCCAACAAACGCCATCACATCCAGCCCCAGATACTCTGGCGAAAGATCAGCCTTATAACGACGGATCACCCGCTCCTGCTCCAGCCGTGTCCGCCGCCGCGAAACCTGCGAGGCAGAAAGGTGAATCACCTCCCCCAACTCCTGATTGGTCTGGCTGGCGTCTTCCTGCAGCGCTGCAAGTAACTTAAGGTCAAACTGGTCTAGCTCAATCATCATTCGCACCAAATCAATATATGACGCACAATTTGTGCATATACTGCGTGATTTTACGTAAGAATGCAAACCTGTCGCGCCACAGATATTTCAGAATGGTTCTAAATTAAAATCGCCTTGTTTGAGGAGGAACAAATGGGCCCATTTCCGCATGATGCAGGACCAGCTGAGATTACAGCAGAAAACCCTGCTGGCACCGACGGCTTCGAGTTCGTTGAATTTGCCCACCCAGAGCCGGAAAAGCTGGACGTCCTCTTCTGCCGCATGGGCTTTGCACCTGTTGCAAAGCATAAGAGCAAAAACATCACGCTCTACCGTCAGGGTGATGTGAACTACATCCTCAACGCAGAGCCAAACAGCTTCGCCTCCCGCTTCATTGACGAGCACGGCCCATGCGCCCCCTCCATGGCATGGCGCGTTGTTGATGCACAGCAGACCTTTGAGCATGCCATCAACCGCGGGGCGGAAGCCTACACCGGCTCCGACAAAACCCTTGATGCACCCGCAATCAAAGGCATCGGTGGCTCCCTGCTTTACTTCATCGACAAGTACGGCGACAAAGGCTCTGCGTACTCAGAAGAGTTCGACTGGCTGGGCGAAGCAGACCCCAAACCAACGGGCAAAAGCTTCTATTACCTCGACCACCTGACCCATAACGTCTATCGCGGCAACATGGACAAGTGGTGGACGTTCTACCGCGAACTTTTCAACTTCAAGCAGATCCACTTCTTCGACATTGATGGCCGCATCACCGGCCTTGTCAGCCGCGCGATCACATCCCCATGTGGCAAAATCCGCATTCCGCTGAACGAGTCCAAGGACGACACCAGCCAGATCGAAGAGTACCTGAAGAAGTACAAAGGCGAAGGCATCCAGCACATCGCTGTGGGCACCGACGACATCTATGAAGCCACCGACAAGCTGGCAGAAGATGGCCTCAAGTTCATGCCAGGCCCACCACAGACCTATTATGACCGCAGCGCCGAGCGCGTAAACGGCCACACCGAGCCACTCGACCGCATGGCCAAACACGGCATCCTCATTGATGGTGAAGGCGTCATTGGCGGTGGCATGACCAAGATCCTGCTACAGATCTTCTCCAAAACCGTCATCGGCCCAATCTTCTTCGAATTCATCCAACGCAAAGGCGACGAAGGCTTCGGCGAAGGCAACTTCCGTGCCCTTTTTGAGAGCATAGAAGAAGACCAAATCCAACGCGGCGTCATAAAACACGACGCAGCCGAATAACTAGCAGGACCCACTGCTGAAAAAAAGACCGGAAGCACGGGGGGCTTTCGGTCTTTTTTGTGTGAACTTGAAACAATGTCAGTCAATCACCTACTCAGATTTCACACTGCAATCACGGAGTGTTGTGTTCTTATACCACTCTCCTATTTTGCGTTTGGCTTCAAAAGCCAGATCAAGCGCTAGGCACTCTAGTGGCGGGTAATCAGCATCTGACAAGGAGTAGAAGATAAACTGTGTCACATTTCCAGTATTCATCGTAGCCCAGACGCTTTGACTGACAATTGGCTTGTCAGGCACATCAAGTCTCTCGAAAATCAAAGGAAGTTCCTTTGCCCCAGCTGCACTTGGCGCATCACTCCAAGTGTTTAAAAAATAGACAACAATATCTGCGTCACTCAGTTGCCTTGATCTGAAGGATCCATCTATCTCTGGGTTCGTTTGCTCAAGAAGAGCAAAAAAAGCGTCATTTTGAGATGGGCTCATATTAGATACGATAAGGACGCGTTTCTTAGCAGCCTCTTCACCGGCCGCCACTCCACCCATCAAAAGAAACGCCAAAAGAATAAAACACAAACTCCGCATCAATAATTCTCTTCATTTACTTTAGTAGGAGCCAATCCCAAAAACTTCTAATATCAAGGACAGAACAACAAGTTGGGCATTAATCTAGTGGTGGTTTGCAACTGCGATCGTGTCATAATGAACACCGCTAAAGGTCTCACGATCTTGGGACAGAACTAATGTCTTAAGCACGACCCCTAACTTTGGCGAGTAATACTTCTCTAATGTAATTGGAGCCTTTCCTTCCAACTCCAAGCGATCCTCTACACGCCACGTGTCATAAACGCATTCACCAATTTTGACTTCCGCCATGTTCAGGAAAGAAAGCTTAACTGCTCCCCGATATATTTCTTTCATCCCAGAATACAAAACGACCTTCGAAGTCCAGCTTCCCAGGTTCCTTAGATCATCCAACTGAGAAACCTGCTCAACGTACTCCGTGGAATACGTCCGTTGAGAACTGATCCGCTTCCCGATTGCGAGCGCATGTGGAAAAACAGAAACTACTTTATCCTGCGTAGGTTCGAATATGTCCTCACGTTCTTCAACAACCCCTTCCGTAGTCCTCTTTAAAACAGCAATAAACAAAGGGCTTTTTCTTGTAAGTTTAAGCCCGCTTTCAAACATCTCTTGTGGACAGGCCGCAGCAACATTCATTGCAAAGAAGAAAAATAAAATTGTCCATCTAAGCATTTTAACCTCATCAATAAACAACAAGTAATAATGTATGTCATAAACATATTGAGCCAGAATAAGCTATTCAACCAAAGCCCAAAAATCACCCCACACCCAACCACGTCAGCCCCACAATCCATCCGTAGCTCACCAGCACGCAGAACACCGTTATCGGGAGCATCCACCAGCAGAATTGCCAGAAGGTGAAGGGGGTGGCTCCGAACTTCTCGGCTTGCTGGACCACGATAACGTTGCTGGCAGCGGAGATGATGAAGAGGTTTCCGGCCACGGTGGAGATGGTGGAGAGCATCATGAAGGTGCCCGTGCTGCCACCATCCAGCAGCTTCAGGTAAAGTTCCACCACTGGCACGTTGGAGAATAGCTGGCTGGCCCAGAAGCTCACCACAGCAGTTATCGTCAGGTCTGCCAACTCCCCTTGCAAGGAGCCAAGCAGGTATTGCAGGGAGCCGGATTGGTAGAGTGAGCCAGTGACGATAAACATGGCCACAAAGAAGATCAGCGTCGCCCAGTCCACCTCCTTGAACACCCGCAGGCGCTCATCTCCTGCCAGATAGATCGGCAGGCAGGACAACAGCCCAACCCAGCCAAACGGCAGCGGGCCAAGGTGAAAGTACGTCCGCCCCAAACTGTCGCCCGTGATGATGCCCACCAACAGCAGGGCAGAAATCATCGCAGGCCATTGCCGACGGCTCACTTCAACCGCCTCGGCCTGCGTCTCCACATCCTGTGAAACCAGTGCACTCTCATCTGATCCATTCTTCTTCACCAACTGGTGGAAGCGGAAGAACACAGCCACAAGGCAAATCACCCCGGGCACCAGAGCCCACACGATAAACGTGGCCAGCATGTTTGGAAAATTGGCTGCATTCACCACCAGAATGTTCTGCGGATTGCCCACGGGAGACACCATGGAGCCCACCGTTACCGCCGCACACAACGCCACCAGAACCACCGCCAGCTTCCACTTGAACGCACGGCTTAAAATAATCGCGATGGGTACACCAATCACCGCCGCCGCATCATTGGTCAGCACCGCCGCACAAATCGCTGAGGCCACAATGAACCACAGCAACACGAGGCCAGCATTTGCCCGCTTCAGCAGCATATCCGCGATTTCCTGCGAAAGGCCGGTGTCATACAGCGACGAAGCAATGCTGAACACGGCAAACAGATAGAAGATCAGTTGCCAGTCCACCGCATGAAACGCAGCCACAGGCCTGATCTCCCCCAGCACCAACAGCACAATCGCGCCCGCCAGCATGATGTGCCAGATCCGCACCATGGGCGGAAGCCATTGGCGTACGGCAATTCCGAGGAAAATGAGGGCGGAAACAGCAAGAGAAACCGACATGCCCCACCGTAGCCACCGTGATTTGACAGCAGCTTAACCGCCACTTCGACAATAGACCAAAATCTTTGGGGGCTTAGAGAGAACTCTCACCTATTCTCAACGCAGATCACGCAACAGTCCAGGGTCTCCATGAAACTCAACAAGGCAATGCTTTCGACGAACTTCTTCGCCGGCGATGTCGTGGGTGGAATTGGACCTTATCTTGCAATCTACCTGCTCACGGGCCTGCAATGGTCCCCCGGCAACATCGGCATGGTCCTCGCCATTGGCTCGCTGACAACCGTCGCCTTGCAAACACCAGCTGGCGCCTTCATCGACAGCACCCGCAAAAAACGCCTGCTCCTCGCCTCCTGCGCTTTGCTCATCGGCTTCGCGACCATCTCGATCCTGCTGTTCTCGCAGTATCCGGCGGTGATTTACATTGCGCAGATCTTCATGGGCATTGCCGTCGCCTTCGTCGGCCCCTGCATCGCCGCCATAACTCTGGGCATATCCGGGCCAGACCACTTCACTGTGCAAATGGGTGCCAATCAGGCAGCCAACCATTCCGGCAATGTGTTTGCCGCCCTTCTGGGCGCAGGTCTCGCACTGTGGATCTCGGCAGAAGGCGTATTCTGGCTTGTTGCCCTCATGGCCGTCGGCATGGCCATCAGCATCGGCATGGTCAGCGGCTCGGCCATCAACCACAACGCAGCCCGAGGCGGCTTGCACCACACTCCCAACGATGGCGATGAACCGTCCACCGTCAGCACCATACTGGCAGACAAACGCCTGCTCACACTGGTGCTCTGCGTGTTCATGTTCCATTTCGCCAACGCAGCTATGCTGCCACTGGTCGGGCAAAAGCTCTCGGTCAATTCCAACGTCAACATCGGTGTCGCTTTCGCAGCAACCTGCATCGTCGTGGCACAGTTCTGGATGACCATCATGTCCATCATCTGCGCTGCCAGAGCCGATATATGGGGCCGCAAGCCACTCTTCCTGCTCGCCTTCTTCATTCTACCCATTCGCGGCATGCTGTTCATGTGGCTGGAAGACCCCGTCGCACTCATTTCCGTGCAGTCACTGGATGGCATCGCCAACGGCATCTTCGGTGTGATTATCCTGCTCATCGCTGCAGATTTGACCCGGGGCACAGGCCGTTTCAATCTGGTGCAAGGCGCCCTCGCCGCCGTGGTTGGCATTGGTTCGGCTGCATCCAACCTGCTTGCTGAAGAAATCGTCCAGTTTTTCGGCTATTCTCCCGCCTTCATCACCCTTGCCGTTCTGGCCTTCATCGGCGGCACCATGTACCTGTTCCTGATGCCAGAAACTTTGCCGGCTCAAACAGACGAAGATGACGGAACAGCACCTCAACAAACGAGCTAGGACTTACGATTAGGTCACCTCAACTTTCGGGTGAAAACGCTGATTTATACGATTACTCTCTTTATTTACTGGTCCTCAAATACTTATGCTTATCTCGCAGATAAAAGAATGCGCTAGAAAACAAATGTTCAGGGCCTAAGGCGTGAATACAAATGAACGCGGACATGTTTTGAACACACAGTGCAGGCCAGTACTCGAATGATCGAAAAAGCCAGTAGAGAGCAGGTACGTCGTCAAAACCGGTTCGTGGTGTTGTCCACGTTGCGGCGTCACACCACTCTGGCCCGTGTCGACCTTGGCCGGCTAACAGGTCTTTCTCTAGCCGCCGTCACTTCCATCACCGCAGATCTGAAGGACCGCGGCCTGATCACAGAGGTGGAAGAGCAACCCAATCCGGATGCCAACACCCGTGGCCGCCCGCGCACCTATCTGCGTCTGCGTGATGATGTCGCCCATGTGGTCACAGTCAAGCTCTCGGTAGACCGTGTTTCGCTTGCTCTGGTGGACTATACCGGCCACCAGCATGCCGAAGCCAAGTTCATGGTGGAATCCTCAGATATGGGCGGCGAAGCATTCATCGCCCTGCTCGCCCGCCACATTAAAGCGCTGATGAAAACAGAGCCGCTTCGTGCCCGCAGCGTCATGGAAATCACCGTGGCAACGCAAGGCATCGTCGGCAAACGCAACGGCTCCATCATCTGGTCACCCACCATTGCAGAACGGCAGGTGGAACTCACAGCCAAGCTCTCCAAAACCCTCGGCATCACCTGCACGCTTTACAACGACACCAACATGATCGCCGAAGCCCTGCACCGGCAGGATGCTGAGAAATACAGCGGTAACTTTGTCGTGGTGTATATCGACCGCGGCGTTGGCATGGGCATCTTCATCAAAAACGCGCTCTACCGTGGCGAAACCGGAGCCGCAGCTGAATACGGCCACTCACCCTTTACGCCAGAAGGCGCGGCATGCAGATGTGGCAAGAAGGGCTGTCTGGAAGCCTACATCGCCGACTATGCACTCTATCGCGAAGCGCAGAAGCTGCCCAAGGAAACCTCTCCCTCCGCCATGTTCTATGGGCCGGAGTACATTCAGAACCTACGCGCAAGAGCCCGCATAGGTGAAGCGCAGGCGCAAAAGGTCTTCACAGATGCAGGTTTTGCATTGGGCGTCAGCCTCGCCCGCACCATTTCCTTGCTGGACCCAAGCCGCATCGTCCTCACTGGCAAAGCCATGCAAGCCTACGACCTCTTCAAGCACGGCATGAACAAAGGGCTGGAAAGCGGCCTGCTGGCGCCACTGCTGGATTCAGTGAACCTTGAAGTCCTGCCATGGGACGAAGATTTCATCCTCCAGGGCCTCCTCATAAAAGCCCTGAAGCATCTGGATGAGGCACTGATCCATTAAGGCGTACTCCCGAAAAGTGGCTCCGGTTTTCAGATACGAGTACGCACGAAAAAAGCCGGCCCCAAAGGAACCGGCTTTCTCAAAACTCGCTTGAGCACGATTAGTTGCGGGACAGCATTGCAGAAGGCAAACCGCGCGCAATTGTGTGTGCAACAACAGCAGCAAGAGCAACCTTGATCAGATCACCCGGAAGAAACGGCAAACTGCCAACCATGATGGCTTTGTCGAGTGTCATACCAGCTTTATAGGCCAGCACCGGCACGCCAAGCGCATGCACCACAACAATGCCGCCAATCACGCCGGAAACAACCGCGCCAAACACTACATTCATGTTGCGCATAGCTTTCATGATCGCACCAGTGACAATCGCGCCAACAAAGTAGCCTGCCAGATACCCAGCTGTCGCGCCATAAAACACGCCGATGCCGCCACGGCCACCGGCCAGAAACGGCAAGCCAAGCGCCACCAGAAACAGCAGCAAAGCAACAGCAAGCCCACCACGCACCGGACCAAGCATCATGCCAGCCAGCATCACACCAAGCGACTGTGCAGTAATTGGAATTCCACCAGCAAGACCCAGCTCAATCTTGGGCACCAAACCCAGAGCAGCAATCAGCGCCGCATAAAATGCAATCTGAACAAGAGAACGATCGCTAGACATAGTCATCCTATCTATTTCTTATCACGGTCAAAGCCGTCAGCCCCACCTCGGGCTGTCAAAGCTTCGGCAACATGATCTGTCATTTTAATCGCGTGTAACGCAAATGGGGCAAGCAAGCGCCAGCTGTTGGCGTGGGCTGTTCTGGCTTTATACGCTTCTTGCAGCGACGCATAAACCGCCAGCAGCACCGGAACAAACCGGATAACCAAGGCTACTGCCAGCGAGACGCGTCTTGGGGAGATGCCAAACACACGCAGAGGCCGGAACAACGGTTCAACCGCATCCATCAAGGCCTCCATATGTGTTGTTATACTAATAAAGTTGGCAAGGAGCACCATCGCCAATAGACGCAACACAGCAATAATGCCCTGCTCAATATCGCCTAAAAACACATGCACCAGAAAGATGATCCCCATCATCCAGAGCAGTGGGCGAACCACCTTCACCTTCTCCAGCCCCCGCCGGCCAAGCGTCGCATACAGCGCAACCACAAACACCAGCAAAGCAGCAGAGAACCAAAGCGTATTGAACGGAATGATCAGCAGGCTCAGCACAAACAAAAAGATCAGCTTCACTCTGGCAGGAAGCTTGTGCGCCCAACTGTTGCCCGCCATGTAAAGAGAGATCATGCGCGCGCTACCCCTTCAAAATGAAGGTCCACACCAGAAAGCTCATGCGCCTGATAGTCTGCCAGCACATCCGCAGGCACACCAAACTGCTTGAGCTTACCGTCTTCAATCCAGAGCACTTTGTCATAGTCACTCAGCGCATCCAGCTCATGGCTGACAAAGAGGATCTGCTGATCCAGCTTCTCCAGCTTCCGTCGCAGTGCTGCTCGCGTCCGCAAATCCAGACTGGAAAACGGCTCATCCAGCACCAGCAGTTTCGGCTCCATGATGAGCACCGCCAAAATACAGATCAGCTGCTTTTGACCTTCAGAAAGCTCGTGAACTGGCCGCTCTCCCAGCTGCTCAATGCCATGGTCTCTCAACAGCGCAAGGCTCTGCACCTTTGCATCCGCTTTGCCCACCCCAATCTGGCGCAAGCCAAAGCTCAGCTCTTCCAGAGCGGTCGGAAAGATCAGCTGATGATCCGGGTTCTGGAACACAAACCCAGTCACCCGTGCCAGCTTCTTGGCCCCTTCCTCAGCAGAAACACCGTGAACCAGCAAAGAGCCTGCACTCACCGGCAGCAAACCATTCAGGCTGCGCACAAGCGTAGACTTACCAGACCCGTTCCGACCAATAATCCCAACCCGCTGATCCGGCAGCGCAACACTCAGATCACTGATGATCGTCGATCCGCTCCGATCAATGGAAACATGGTCAAAATTGATTGTTTTTGAAGTGTCGTTCACGCCGCAATATCACCAGCCAAAGGAGTTGCACTCCTATACACAATGCAGCATGCCAACACCACGGAAATCTAAGAGATCATGGCTGACCATCACGGCTCGACAAGCCTCTTCCTATGTGTCATGTCCGCGACCTTTTCAGCAAATCATCAGCTCAGAAGCATTGCATGCCAGCAGAGCAGTCCACCAATGCCCTTGTTGCTAACCATTGAGACCAAACGCAGATCAATATCAAACTCCAGCTGAGAAATTCTCACAGTATGTTGCCGCGACCAGTTGAATCCACCGCCATTAGCGGAAATTCAAGCGTTTCCATCTGGGGTTGAGGCAATTCTTTTAGAAGTTACCGCGGGCGTTTTCATGAATACTTTTCGGTAGGACCTATGTGCTCACTTTTGCTGGATGTGTCACGGGTCGTTGAGCCTATTTGCCAATTGCTGCGGTCTGCACCAATATCGGCTGTCTCGGCTTGGCGGTGGGCATGGAACGTTGAATCAAGTCGGCAATTCTACGTCAATTCAGTAGGTATCAGTGTGCCGCATTGAAAGATGGCAAGGGCATCTGTACCCCCATGCTCAGATGCCCCATGGAGTGCCTCAGTTTAATTCAAAGTGATCCGCCAAGGCGTCGATAATGGTGTTAAGCACCTGAGTTCGATCCGTCCCCACCGGGTCGGTGCAGACAGGATCGTCTTGTTCTTCGATCAGAAGAGCTTCACCTGCGGGCTTACACAGTCCAAGTGCTGTAAAATGCGTAGCGGGTGCGATAGTCTTAACAGAAGCCTGCGGCACCAAAGCCTCAAAATTGCTGCCCATGGCGCTCGTGTCTGTCGCATTGAGCCTATAGGCTCCTTCGCCCAACCCTATAAGAAGAAGCGGAACCGTTACATCCTGCACATCCTGCGGCGCAAGATCCCAAGTTAGACCAGGATCAATAGCGGCGACGCCACTGATACGTGGATCCCTGTAGGATGCCTCATACCTGTCTTGATCGATTGCCGTGATGTCGACGCCTTCGGCTGTCAGTTCAGCGCAAAACTGTGACCCTGCACCCGCAGCTTTGCAATAGTCGAAAAACCCGTCCCGATTGCCTTGGACACCTGCAAGTGAAAGGGCAGTCCATCCTCCGTAGGAAAGGCCTGTGGCATAGATCCGTGTTCCGTCGATGATGGGTGCGAAAATCGGATCTTGTAAAACATAGTCCAACGCGGCGGACATGTCTTCGGCGCGAGTCCAATGGTTGAATGCGGTGTCGAAGTCCAAATCAAAAGTTGTACTGCTTGGATGGTTTACCGCCACAACGATCGCCCCTTTGGAAGCCAACCCTGCGCTGAGCCACGCCATCCGAGCGTAATTGCCACCCCAGCCATGTGAGAGAAGAACGACTGGGTATTGTCCCTGTATTGGCTCGGCGTCTTTGAACACAGATGTTCCATAGAATATCGCATTTTCAGCAAACACGGTCTGGTGCTGACCCACGGCAGGGAACATGACAGCCATCTGCATCTCCTGGTCATGATGGGGAGCCGCTATAGTCAGCTCGTTGAGGCCGACATCTTGTGCTGCGATTTCAGTGCCAGCAGAGAGGATCGAAGCGAGGGCAAGGACAGTAGTTTTCATGGAGTGCCTATCGGTGAAGTGGTTTGAATGTTGACACCTTCATTCAAACGCTGACGGAATTTTATTCGACCTGAATCCGGTTTAAGGTCACGCAGATCAGGATTTAGGTCCTATTAAGTAAGGAAAAGGACCTCGCCTGATGCCAGTTCTACTAATACCCATGATTATCACTCTGCTGCTACTGGGCCTTATTTTGCATCCTGTGCTAACTCGCGGGACGCACGCAATCAGAAATAGCAAGAACATAAAACCGGCGAGGCCCTGCACTGAGAAGAATACCGGCAAATATGCCATCAAGCGCTTTACTGCGCCCGTAAATGCCAACGCCTTTACGAAGGACTGCAATGGGCTCAAAAAGTCATACCTCATAATTTCTTATGCCTTTGATGCCTCTCTGAACAACGTCAGCGGCGAGCGCATTATTAATCTCGGTTGCGGGGAAGACAACAACACCCGCAAGCTGACAAGAGCAGGTGCTCACATGTCTGGCGCTGATCTTTCAGAGAACATGGTCGCCCATACAATTGCCGAGGAGCAAAAAGCCCCATTAGACATTACCTACGCAACCAGCTCCTTCAGCTCCAACACTGGCTTTCCTGGCGAAAAGACGAGGGAAGAGAG
The DNA here is from genome assembly GCF_001623065.1 of Pseudovibrio sp. Ad46. Classification (NCBI taxonomy): domain Bacteria; kingdom Pseudomonadati; phylum Pseudomonadota; class Alphaproteobacteria; order Hyphomicrobiales; family Stappiaceae; genus Pseudovibrio; species Pseudovibrio sp. Ad46. Next base: position 67,492 of record NZ_LMCG01000084.1, read on the forward strand.
GCGACAGATCTGGTTGTCTCCAAGTACTTCGACCAAAGACACGTCGCAGATCAATGGAACTTCGCCCGGCGCGGAGACCAGTCAGAAATCCAGCGCTTCAGCGTACCCAGATTCCCTTGCGCCTTGAGCGATTATCTAAATCCCATCATCAAGGCAGGTCTTCAAATCAAAGAGATTCTGGGCCCCGAACCAACAGAGGATGCGATCCAGCAGGTGCCACGCTTCCACCGTTAGAAAGATCTCTCGGCTTTCCTACTGATGGTCAAAGCCACCATGCCTGAAATCGCATAATCTAAAAGCTAGGCCAACACATCCCGCAGGGAGATCAGCCACGTTTTCACCTCCACAGACACCTTGGCATGGTCCAGCCCCTCAAAGGCATCCCAGCTCCAGCCGTTCTCAGGGCACAGCTCATCCAAAAATGCATGCAGCTCTTTTTGCTTAGCATCAGGCAAAGGCAAGTTGGCTGCATGCCTCAGCAACAACACCTGCTCCTGAAGCCGCAAGAACACCCAGAAGGCTTCCATCATAGGCCGCAGCAAATGCGGCTGCGTCTGCCATGTATTACCGGAAAACAGACCCTGCGTGACAATCGGCCCAGCTCCATGACAGTGAAACTGAACACAGCCCATGTACCCGGTCGTCGCCAGATCAGAATGGATCTTGCAGGTCCCACAGCTCTCAAGATTTCGGCAAGGCTCACCAGCAGCTTTATCAAAAGGGAAAACACTCGACTTATCAAAGGCAAGCGCCACACAGCACAAGGCAGCGCACTTCTCGCAGTCAGCTTTCAGCCGATCATCAAGTTGGTTCAGATCCATAGCGTCTTATTGGCACAAAACACAAGCTAGCGAAAGCAATCTCAAGTTTCGGGTAGATAGGGAGTGTCTCACTCTTAAGCGTGCTCCATTTGATTGGTTTCTATCAAATGCCAAAAATTCGATAAACACAACGCTCCAGAGCATGGCATATGATGCTTCGTGTATTCAGCACCGAGCACCGAGCACCGAGCACCGAGCACCGAGCACCGAGCACCGAGCACCGAGCACCGAGCACCGAGCACCGAGCACCGAGCACCGAGCACCGAGCACGAATGATCGCAATGCTACGCAAAGACAAGCTTATGAGTAAAGAAAGATCCTCAGAGGGGGATAACTTTTATTAGCGGATGCGAGCGCAACATCTGAAAAACCGGGCATAAAAAATAAGGCGAATTCCACGGGGTAAACATATGCCCGCTAGGCGGTTCTATGATAGAACCTCCCCCGTTCAAAATTAAATGCATGCGGTGCAAAAGCCAGACACAAAACCACTCAATAAGAACCACGAGCAACGCACATTTCGCGCAAATAACGCAAATCTGCACAAAAGAACGCAAACCTTAAAATCAGCACGATCAGTTATTCAGAGCCCCACGTGATCAGACACACTTAAGCTGCAACAAACCCAATCTCTTTCTGCAGCTTCTTGGTCAGCTTCCTCGCAATAATGCTATGCGCCTCGCGAACATAATCCTTGATGTCTTCATCAGCCATCGCCTGCGCAGTCTCAATCTGAACCCACTTCGCCCGAGCCAGATAAGGCGCCGGAATTATGCCCTCCTGTTCCGTCAGAATCTGATAGGAAAGCTCTGAACACTTAAAGCTGATCTTGATCCCTTTCATCTCAGGACGGTCCTCTCCCCAGTTAGAGCAAATCGCAAAGATCTTCCCTCCAACCTTCCAAACCGAAGCATTCCCCCACTGAATGACATTGCTCGTCCCAACCAATGACTTGCAATAATTATCAAATTCATCCCGCGTCAATGTAGTCTCTCCCTAGCAATCAAAAAAAGGCATCAAACACAGCCGATAATTGCAACGAAGATAACACAATCAAAATCCAATTCGGTACCCGTTCAACTAACTTTCAGATTTGGCAACCGATAAAGAGCACCCATCACACACGCTCACTCTTATTAACCCCAGGTAGCGCAAGAATAGTTCCATCTCTTTTGTAGTCAGCAAACAGCGTAGAGCAGTTACGGATTCAATCCCGCCGATTACGTCCTGATGCACAACTGGCCCCGCATTTCCTTCGAAAGCGCAGCAATCATAGCGGCACAAATTCGAGTGCAAATACCAGCAAACGCAGATAGCCGCGCAAAGCCATCCCAGTTGCGGTTTAGTTCACTCACGCTGCCCACAGCACCAGCTCATAA
>NZ_LMCG01000085.1:0-103069 GCF_001623065.1 Pseudovibrio sp. Ad46
CTTTGGTGCTCTGAAAAACGTAAACTAAGTCAGCTATTCCGTAACAGCGTCTTGTTACCAAGACACTCGCGAATAACCGCCGTCCACGTTTCTCTTTCTTCTTCCGTATTCAATTGTCAATGAACAGAGACTTTCGCCTCAATATCCAGACTTACAAGACCTCTTAAAAACCCCGTAAATCCTTCTGTTTTTGTGCCTCCAGAACCGCGCCTCAGTGGCCCGCCCCGGTGGCGTGAAGCGGGTTATAGGGATACCAGACCGACCCGTCAACACGCAAACTCCAAAAAAACAAAACAATCGGGCAAAAACTAAAATTCAAACAATTCAATAACTTCATATATCAACCCACACACCACCACCAACACCACAAAAACCCCAGAAACAAGCCAATAACAACCAGCCAAAACACCAAAAATTAACAAAACCAAAATTTGCACAGACACTGGGAAAAAACACACACCAATCAAGACCACCCCAAAACACACAAAACCTGGCTAACAAAGAACCTCACCGAACAGCACAGAACTCCAAGAGCAACAATGAGAGATGGAGACACACAAGAGAACATGACGAAGCGCAGACAGAGACCCTGGCATCAAACATCCCACACCACCTCCTCTTACAGCTAGCGTCAGAGTGCTGAACAAGCCAAGGTTGGAGCCAAAGAGATCAGCGTCACCAATCAGAGGCAACTCTTAAAGGACAGACACTAGAGAAAGACCAGATGCATATAAAGTGCGCGATAGTTGACCGGTCAGTGTTACAGCCGTGAGCCGTGAGCCGTGAGCCGTGAGCCGTGAGCCGTGAGCCGTGAGCCGTGAGCCGAAAAGCCAAACCAACACACAAAGCGCAACAACAAAAAAACACCTTCAGCAGCCAAAAAACACCACAACGCCAGATTTGAGAGGCTTTGCGTTTTTTTGCGTTCAAACCTGCAATGTTACATTGCTATGTAAAACCAGCAGGTCAAACAGCAGAGTAAGGCCACAAAAGACCTCGCACCAAGTCAGTCCAAAAAACAACTAAGAGCAAGATTCAGCAGCAGACTTATTCCCCATCTGCCAACATCTATTCCCGCTCCAGAAAAACATATCCCCGTACTCAGCACGACAACATCGGCATCGGCATCGGCATCGGCATCGGCATCGGCATCGGCATCGGCATCGGCATCGGACAAACCACAAAGCCAGCACTTTAAATCAAGTCAGCAAAAGCACTACAGCTCATTTAACTCAGCACCCCCAGGTCCAAGAGAACGCTCAATTCAACCCGGCACCGCACCCATCACAACAAGAAGGTTCCGTTTTAGCCCGATACTGCACGCACCACGACAAAAGCGCATTCACATAAGCCTAGCACTTCACCGCAAATACTCCTGTCCAACATGCGACAAGCACAAACAACATTAGCACCCGAAGCAAACGGCCAAACTCAAACTACTTCAAGCCTTCAAATCAAACCAATTCCAAATATCAACCCAATCTCGGCAACCCAATCACCACCAACAAAGACTCAAGGAGAACATTACAGGAATAGACCAAGATCAAAACAAGCTACACTATCAAAGCCAACACCAGACAACCCGACTATCGGTAAAACCCGAGTTCTTTGATAATCGAATAATGAACTTATTGAGTAGATCGTTCCCTGCTACTGGCTAACTTATACTTCACCAAGCTAGAATGCACCATCCGGCTTACACCTAGAAAGGAGGCAAAGGCCAATCACCGACGTAAAAACTGCTCCAACAGGTAGCGCCCGTCATAGTCCCAGTGAGACAACCGACCTGTATGTCCCATCACCAACAACCCCATGCAATGCGCAATCGCACCAGCCGGCCATTCCGGAGACCGACCTCCAGCACGAGCGCACCCCTCAATCAATGCAATCACCCTACTAACTTGCACGTTAAGAACACCATCAAGCTCACGCCCCAATCCAACCCGCTTCAATCCACTGAACACATACAAACCCAAAGCAAGATCATCCGGGCGTTCATTATAGAAATCAAAGAATGCAAGTACACCAGCCTGAGCCTTCTCTTCTATAGATAAGCAGGTTTTAATGGCCTCAGTGACATTGAAATGCAGCTGCTCTAGTGCTTCTTGTAAAACAGCACAGTAAAGCTCTTCTTTGCCATGAAAATAAGGGTAGATTGCACCGGTTGTACATCCGGCAGTTCGGGCAATGGAGCGCATCGAAGCCCCGTCGAGACCTTCTTTTGTGAAAACATCACGTGCAGCATTCACAATGAGCGACCGGCGTGTCCCTCTCAGATGGTCTGCCCGCATTTGGCGGGCATCAACCTTGGTGCTTTCTTGATCATGTAAATCAGGCATCGTTTCTCACATTAAAGAGGCGCATTAATCGGGCGATTAGCGGTCCAATCAAATGTGCCCTGATCACGCTCGCGAACAGCCTGTTTCCAAGACACGTCTTCCGCCCGCTGTTTAAAATTCATGCCTTCAGGGCTATGGCGCGTAATACCATCAAAGAGCGTCGCTATCATTTGCGTCTGGTAAAGCCCCATGGACTCAATCGCTTGGTTGATCATGAGTTTTTGCATCATCAGCTGGTTCACCGGAATACCAGCCATCCGCTCAGCAAGCATTTCAACTTCCTCATCAATTTGATCTAAGGGCACAGCTTTATGGATCAGACCAATTCGCTCTGCCTCTCGACCATCAATTTTGTCGCCAGTCAACAGCATGCGTTTTGCACGTTCCGGGCCAAGCCGATAAACCCACATTGCAGTTGTAGGACATCCCCACACTCGGACCGGCATGTAACCAATATGCGCATCCTCTGCCATAACAATCATGTCAGAACACAGTGCAATGTCGGAACCACCTGCAACGGCGTGGCCATGCACTTTTGCAATGACAGGCCGATAACTGCGCCACAACGACATGAATAGATCTGTGTTTTGTTTCATGAAGGCATAATCCTTCATAGGATCCCAAGGCATTTCCTGAACACCCGGATTACTTCCCTCCGTTTCAGCATAAGCCGTCAGGTCATATCCCGCACAAAACGCAGGCCCATTACCGCCAAGCACAATGACATGAACACCGTCATCTGAGTTCGCCCGTGCCACACAAGCCGCCAGCTCTTGCGGAATATCCATATCAATAGCATTCATCACCTCAGGCCTGTTCAGTGTGATGCGTGCGATACGGCCATCTTTTTCATAAAGTACCTTAGTCATAGTTCCCCCATAACGACTCAATAAAAATATAACACCGTTATACTTGAGGAAATTGGCCAATGGGAGAACCCAGCAGCCCAATCAACCTCTGGAATTTTCAGCCCTTAAAGTTGCTCTAAGTTCGGTTGAGCATTACGGCCCAACAGCAATACGGGCGTAATCCACCGATCTGGATGAATATATGCTCTCGCAATTCAGGAATCTCGACAAACAGCGCGCATTCTAACTTAGCTACAGGAGAGCACTAGAAAGTTATAAGAGGCGGAAACAACAGCTCCCGCCTCAAAACGTCAAAACCACATCATGAAAAATTCGTCTAGAGCTCAAGTCGAAGCTCGGCGCCCTCATTCTTCGCTCGGGAACAGCACAGAACCAGAGTGTCTTCTTTTTCTTTCCCACTCAGCACAAAGTCACGATGCTCCACTTCGGCACCTTGATATTTGGCCGTGCAGACCCCGCAAATGCCATCCGAGCATTTGGTTGGCACTGAAATTCCCTTCTCGTTCAGGACATCAGCTGCGCTCTTGTCCTCCGGGATCTCAATACGCTCACCCGTTGACGCCAGTTTCACAAAGAAGCTTGTGTTGACATAATCACCCTGATCCGGAACCGAGAAATACTCTTTATGCAAGCTCTCCTCAGACCAGCCTTGAGCAGCAGCAGTCTCCAGCACTCCATCCATGAAGACATCCGGACCACACGTGTAAACATGATACCCGTCTTCAAAGTCAGCCAGAATTGTGCTCAAATCTGCCCGTGTTCCTTCACTGGAACAATGAATGAAAGCCTTATCCGCCCAAGGTGCTCGCTGAATTTCATCGATGAACCCAGCCTTGTGGCGATGACGGAAACAGTAGTGCAACTCAAAAGGCTTCCCAAGCACATGCAAACGATGCGCCATTGCAATCATTGGTGTCACACCAATTCCACCGCCAAAGAGTAGGGTTTTCTTTGCATCTTCATGCAACGGAAAATGATTGATCGGTTTGGAAATGAAAACCCGGCGTCCTTCATCGAAGATCCGGTGCATGAGCGCTGAACCGCCGCGCCCCTCTTTCTCTTCCAAAACACCAATCACATATTTACTGCTGTCTGCCGGATCGCCCGCCAGTGAGTACTGGCGCAAAAACTCAGGAGCCACAACAACATCGATATGCGCTCCAGCTTCAAACACAGGCAACGGCGAGCCATCATCCAACATGAACTCGTAGCGCGATACACCTTCCGCTTCCACATCCACCTTAGACAGGCGAACTGCTAAGACCGGAGACGAACTCGCACTGACCTCATAAACAGGAGCCAGGTCATTCGACCCAACAGCAAGGCGGGCTTTGTATTCCTCAGCTGAAATCATATCCTGATAGGCCTTGATCCCTGCTTCCCGGTCCATCATGAACGGAAATGGCCATGGATGCGGCGCAAGATTGGCTGGATACACCGCCAGCGTCTGATCTTCATATTTAAGATCAAGGTCGAGCTGCAATTCGCGCGCATTGGTCTCTTCAGCAATCACATAATTACCATCACCGCTCGCAACCAGATCCCACCACCACTTTTTGACAGGGTTTATGGATCCATTGCCAAGCTTGTCATCCAGCTTGGCAAGAACTTTGGCAGAAGATGGCAGCTTCATTGCTGTCCAGCGGAACGGAGCTTCGCTGAACAATCCTTCAAGATTCCACGGACATGTTTTCATGCAGCGACCACACAAGGATCCCGCTGGCTGGGACACACGATAACGCGCGCACTTCTCAGAGTCTGACTTCCAGATCTCGTAGCCATTGAACATACGTTTCGGCCCAGCTGTGATCGCCCCAGATGGACACTCACGCGCACATTTATTGCAACTTTCGCAAAAGCGTTGCAGGCCAAAATCGATTGGCTTGTCGCAGGTGAACGGCATATCCGTCGTCACCACGCCAGATTTTAAGCGCGGGCCAAGGTAAGGGTTCAGAATAACCTCGCCAATACGGCTCACTTCCCCAAGACCAGAAAGCAGTAACAGCGGTGGCTGAAGAACTTCACCATCAACGACAGAGTGACAGCGGGCCGGATACCCTAGGCGGCGGATTTGTTCGGCAACGATACCGCCAATAATGGAGGTTCGCAGATACGCTCGCATCGACTGTGCGCCGGAGATCCAATCATCTCCGCTTGCGCCCTCCATCGTCTCATGCCCTTGATCCACCAGAATGGAGATCGCATTTTTATGGTAAGGCGTAATTGGCTCACCGCGTGCATCATGAGAATAGTAGGCGTGATCTGGGCAGCGGGATAGGCCAACAGCATCAGCACCAAGGAAATAGAGTGCCGACTTTACGTTGGCCGCGTTTTTATCCGGGTCTACCGCACTCGGCGAAACTTCAGAGGCGGTCTCACCATCTTGCAGCAAGATCAGCGCGGCAAGCGCACGGCGGGCGCAGTACCCCATCGGGTTTTTGGCGAGATACCCCCCATTTTTAGCAGCTTCCTGAAGGGGCTTACCCATATCGCCGAAAAGAGCACGCGCAAACATATCCGTCCGTTTAGGGACACGCGGCACGCGCGGCTCATCAATAAAGGTCGTTGTCTCGTCAACCCGCTTGATCTTCTCAAACGGGAACGCCCCCATGTGGTAATCGCGGCTCTCAAACGGTTTGCGATTAAAGGCATTCTTGAATGTCCCTATGCCCAGCTGCCATGCAGGGCCGTGAGAACTCCAGATATCCGCCAGTTTCCGTGGTGCAAGCGGCTGATCAGGTGTCAGTTCAAGCGTGGTCGTCACAGCCGCCAGTGTAAACTCGCGGCCAACATATGGATTGGAAACGACTGTTTCACCGTCTTTCTCAAGCACCTCCACCAATCCGGCAGAAACCGCCAACCGGTTCAGGTCCACATCAGCACTGCTCGTGGTATGCGCACGCGCCTCGACACCCAACAAGCGCAGGTAGTTGGCCAGAACCACAGCCACTTCAGCCGCGCGGATAGCAGAACGGTGCTCGCAGGTACCCACAATCCAATCACCACCTGGCTCATCAGCTCTCGGCTCACGCGGATGCTCCATTAGCACCACCAGCGCAGAGCCATGATGTGTCACAGGTCCGGGGGTGGATGCGGCGCTGTCGCGGACATCAGCCATGGTCACGTCAATGCCAGCTGCCAGAGTCTTGGGCTGAAAGGTCTGAAGATCTTTTGCGAGCTTATCCAGATCAGGATTACGCAGCGATCGTTCAAGAAAATGATCAGGAACCAGATCACACGTACCCATCATAGTGGCATCGAAGAAATAACCAGCAGCTTTGAGGTGATTAGCCCTCTCCTGCGGATCATCCGGGATCTCTGAGGGCTTGGCGTTGTGTGCCCCATCGCGGATCGCATCCATGATCGCGCTGAAGGATGCCATCGAGTTGCTCAGGATCTCTGGATTATCGGCCTGTGAGAAAACCGTTGGCATCACCTCGGGCACAAGCCTCAGATCAACCACCTCATGCGTCCGCTTCAATCGTTCAGAAGGATATGGTCCAAGATGAACCTTTCTGTTTTTGTAGGAAAACAGACGCATATTACTCTCCCCCGGCCGGCTAGTTTGACGATACTATTATGTCCCGGCTTATTAGTTCTTGCAGCGGCTCAGTCCTCCCCGACCAAACCACTACGAAAATTCATCAATTAACTCTTAGGCATTGCTGAGCTCATGTCAACATTAAGCACCTTCATCACTACGACTTGAAAGAAAACACGCAGCCAGACGACAATATAATTGCCATCAAGATGATCACAATTGAGTTTTTCACTCAAAACACCCAGAATATGAGGATATACTGCCAGCTATCTAAACCACTCCGACAGACAAATCAGCCTCAATGAAATTCATCCGCGTACGCAGTCATAACGACAGCTTGAACCCATAAAAAACCGCTCCGTAATGATGAACCGAACGGTTGCTCATGCGACAGTAAGACGGACTGCTACTTAATTTCGATCTCATATGTGTTCCCACCAGATATGACACGTCCTGCCGAATACATCCGAAATTTGGTCACGACCTTATCTGTGCCCCGAAAGTCTTTATCCGGCGAATAGTACATGATCAGATCGTTCGTTTGTTTACCCGCACATTTACCAGCTGTCTTTGGCAGTGCAGATCGGGACTGCACAAAGCGAACAACACCATGTTCCGGCTTCTTAACAAAAGAGACTTTTGGTAAGGCCGCAGAGCTGCATGTTTCAGGAACGTAATAGCTATAAACGTTAAGTTTTGCAGTACGGTTTGCTGCAACCTGAGACCTGATCAACTCAGCATTTGCACTGAATGAAAACACCACAAACAGGAAGGCACAAATGTATTTCATCGCAATTCTCCATAAATTTAAATCAAAATTATATAAACTAGAGAATCGACAAAGCACAATCAAACACATGTAATATTCATATTGAACACACAAGTAGATCTACTCTTTAATTTCACACCTGTCCTTTACGTAAATCTACATTCACTCAAATAATCGCAGTGATGTTTTAGAATATAAAATCTACTTTTATCTACAAAAGACCATAAACTATTGATTATGCAATGCTCATGCAGATATTTGCAGTACTTTTGCAACCAAATCATCACGCTCTAATCTTCCATCAAGACGCAATACAGGCATTTTGCATTCTTTCAGCCAGGCTTCATGCCTATGCCGGCTCCTGCCAGAAAAATCGAGTTGCTCATACTGCGATGCCCACTGAAAGAAAGCCTCGTGCGTCTCAAATATGTCACCGCCTTCAAGAATGCGATCCCCAAAACGTTCCATTTCTCGTTTTTTCAATCGCTGCAAGCGCTCGTCCTGCGGCACACTGATGAAAACAACAAGCGAGCTTTGAGAGACAAGCTCCTTCGCCAACCCTCACAAGCTCCACTCAAAATCCAACCACCTTCGCCCATCGCTGGTTTCATGAGAGCAGCACGCACTTCTTCAGATCGTTTTACTGCGAAGGGTGGTTCTGTTTGCTCCCAAAAGTAATCATCAGAATCCACATGAGGAACTGACAGAGCATGAGCAAGTCGATGGCCAAGCGTAGTTGAACCTGCGCATGAAGCTCCGAAGACATAAATACGTTTATGCAATGCAAGAACCTTTATTGCTTAGACAATGAGGATGGAACTCGCGCAGCAAGATCACTGGCAATGCGAACAAGCTCGCTTTGAGACTCAAAGCCAGCCTTTTCCGTTATTTGTGCCATATGATTACGCGCAGTATTGTAGCTGACATGCATTTTGTCAGCTGTCTCCCGCATAGACAAGTCAACAACAAGACACAGTTCAGGAAACACTACATCTGAACACCAATCAAATCCTCAGGAACTGTCATCTCACGTTCTGTCGCGGCACCCTTGCAGCCAGGTCACTTGCAAGTCGAACCAACTCACTTTGAGAATTTACAGAAACCTTGTCGGCAATTCGCGCCATATGATTGCGTGCAGTGTTGTAGCTGATCTCCAGAGCGTGAGAGGTCTCCCCCACAGATGCCCCACGAACCAGATACTGGAGCAACTCAGCCTCACGTTTGGAAACCCCAAAATAACGTTGAAGGTTGTCCAACTCCGCCAAGGGCTGGTCACCCGGATCCATTATCATGCAAAGGAGTGGCTGCGGCCCGCGTACAAAGGGCGCCAGATAAGCAGGCGTCTCTGAAAGCACATTGATAGGCATCACAACAAAGAACGGATTGGGCGCCGCCTCACCATTCAGGACCAATGGCCCCAGAGGCTTACCAGAAGTCCGACACCGTAAAATCGCATCCTCAAACAACTTTCGATGTTCATTATGGCGTGAGGAAATCTCTCCACGACGATCAATAAAGAAGCTCTGGCTGGAACTGAAAAATACCTCTGCCTGCTTGTTAGCAAAAGCAACGTGATGCCCTTGATCCAAAATAAACGCCGCACTTGGAATACGATCCAACCAGAAGGAGTAGGCGTCAGTCAAACCACGTCTTTGCTCAAGATGCAACGCAACCGAAAACGCATTCTGAAAATGAGGTCTGACAGTTTCAAGAGTTTTCTCAAGCTGCATTGCATCAGGACCATCAAAATCAGATTGCACCGCTACAGAAACCATTGCCGCATCCATCCCCTGACGGTGGATCATAAAACCGCGAACACGATCAAACACTCCATAATCGCTGAAGACCAGATCAAAGAAATCAGTATCCCGAATTTCATCTTGGCTGATGAAATCCTCGGTATGAATTAAGGCATTCAATGGGGCAAATTTAGCAAATCGGGGCAATGGATTGCTCTGGCCCGCAGCAAGTATTTTTGCTTCCATGTCCTCTTTTGTATTGAGGAAAGTCATGTGATGATATTCAAGCGAGCTGAGTGAGACGATCTTGTAACAGAGCATGGTCTCACGAAAGGACGATGCCATAGGCTCAAACGCCTGCCCAATATCCTCACCAAGAGCGATATTGGCATAAAGCCGCTGGACCATTTCATCGTGTACGCTTTGCATCACCCCACCCGAATCGGACAAACACCCCTTCTGTCTCTACGTAAATTAAATAGTAAAATTTTCAGATATCAATAAAATTGAAGAATATTTTCTTTGAACCGCCATAAATGGAAGATTCAAACTAGAAATACCCTTGTAATATCATGGGGAATCTCAGTTATTCATGACAAATACAAATAATTGAAACTACTCTTTACCAGTATCAGTAGGTCTCAAAACCAGACGTGTGATGATGGCATCCTGTTGTTCTTCAAGAGTAAAATCCCAGCCCATCCGTCGTGCTATGCGTTCGCAAAGTGAAAGGCCGAAGCCAAAGCTTTCCTCATAAACAGAGGTAGCATCCGCTTTGGTGCCAGCTGAAACGGGGTTTTCAATCTCAAAGACCCCATTTTGATAACTAATTTTGATCTCACCCTTTTGGGCATGTTGAAACGCGTTACGGATCAGATTGCCAAACAGGATCAGCAAAGGTGCTTTAGGCAGCTCGGCCTCATCCTCACTCAAATCCAGCACTTCTGTGAGCGGTTTATTGCCCTTCAGATAAGACAGTTCTTCAATGCACCCTACAATTAGCTTTGCTGGCACGAGCTTTTCAACTCGCGGCGGTGCAGAGCTTTCCCTGCCCAGCCAAAGCAAAGTCTCTACAATGATGCGCATGTTCAGATTAGCCCGCTGAATACGCTCCACGGGCACAGTATCCTCAGAACCACTTTCCTGGCTCTTCAGAAGCGCAATATTGCCGGCAATCACCGTAATCGGCGTCCGCAACTCATGGCTCGCATAACGCAGGAATGTTTGCTCACGTTCAACAAATTCAGAAATACGGGAAACAGTGTATGTGAGCTTCACAGCGAGATTATTCAATTCGCGAAACCTGAAGTTGGGCGGTGTCTCCCCTACATTCTCAGCATTCAATGACTGAGCCCAGTTTTCCAGATTCTGGATCGGCCGGATCAACCGCTTAGATAAAATGCGCGCACTCACAAAGGTGGCGAGTAGGTTGACGATCCCTATAATTGCAAAGGCAAGAAGGACCACCTGATCCTCTTCGGAGCCCTCCAGATATTCTTCTGTACTCTCAAGTGTGATGTAAAGGTTGCGGCCATCTTCCAGCGGATAGATGTACAGATAGAGATAATAGGTCTCCTTGCAATTGCCCTCAGCATCACAACCTCGATCTTCATCATCGTAATACAGCTCCAGCGGCTCCAATGGCTCCTCTTTGAAACGACGAGACATTTCAGCAGGCAACGCTTCAAGCGAAAAGGCACTCTGAATAAGGTAGGTCTCAGGCAGCGGAGCATCAGGATTTGCCTTTACGGCCTCCTCGTAACTTTCGCCCAGATCCTCAAGTAGGTAGATGATGCTCTCATCTGAGCCAGCTACAAAGAAGATTGGCAGTAAAAACGTGTAGACCAGCAACAGCAGAATAACGCCCAGAAAGAAAGCGATACCAAGTTCACGAAATATGCTGCGTCCGCGCACTCTGGCTGCTTTCTTACTCACCATCCACTTTCTCCCTCAGGCTATACCCCCCGTTTGCATCTCGGCAGATAATTTCAGATTCGGCAGGGCGTTGGATTTGCTGGCGAAGTTTGTACAAATGCACATTAAGGCTGTTGCTCTCTGGCGGCTCATCACCCCACAATCCACGCTCCAATTGTTCTCGGCTCACCGAGGCTGGGCTATGTTTGCTCAAAATACCCAGGATCTTCCAGGCCGTCGGAGAAAGGCGCAGAACACGATCTCCACGCTTTGCAATATTTCGGGCAAAATCCACCTGCAGATCAGCAACCTCAAACAGCTTCGCCTTCGCGCTCCGCCGTCCGGAAAGCGCTCGCAGCCTCACAACCAGTTCCTCAAACGCAAAGGGTTTGACCAGATAGTCATCCGTCCCGGCTTCAAATCCAGCCAACTTGTCAGAAAGTTCATCACGCGCAGTCAGCATCAGAACTGGGCGATCAATACCTTCCCGCCGCAGCGTTTCACAAACTGTAAGACCATCCATCTTAGGCAACGTCAGATCAAGAATGATAACGTCAAAATAACCCTGCCGCGCAAACTCAAGACCCGCCTCACCATTGTAAGCGTGATCGCAACTAATGCCGTGGATTTTCAACACATCAGCAATCGTTCCAGCCAAATCCAGGTCATCTTCAACCAGCAGTGCAAGCAGGTTTTCAGTCTCATTCGTTGCCATCATTTTACCTGCCAAACTCGCCAATCAATTCTGCCAATTGAACACATCCATACTGTAGCAGTATGTGCCTCACACCCAGCCACATTGTGTTTACAACATATTCCTGTAGAGCAAGCCCAATAACCAACGAGTGAACGCTGCTGTATTTTTCACCCATGCTGCATATTTACGTAAGCCGCGAGTTACTCGTATACATGCCAGACCAACTGCAAACTCCGAGAACTCCTGAGACATTAGTATGCCGATAAAAATGAAACCCAAGTCTTATGGTCCGCTGACGGTCGCATCGCATGAGTATGGACAGTTCTGGGTGACCAATGAGTTCGGTCATCAATACTCGGCAGGCTACGGAGACTCCGATGAGTTCTCTACCCCTTCAGACCTAATCATGTCTGCCCTTGGGTCGTGCATGGCAATCTCTTTGGAGATGGTTGCCAGGCAACAGAAGATCTCACTCGGAAATGTCTACATCACCGTAAAGGCTGAAAAAGCATCCACGCTGCCTCACCGCTTTAGCAGCTTCCACTTGGAATTTGCTCTCCCTGAGTTTGAGAACCGCGAGAAAGCAGAGATCCTGATCAAAGCCGCCAAAGAAATATGTACGGTTTCCAACACACTAAACGCAGAAATCCGCCTCTCACTCATCTAAGGAAGCCTTCGCCACAGCAAAAAGCCCAAGGCAGGCTGCCTCGGGCTAAAAGTTCCACCGTACCAAGAGAACGCGTTAGATCATTCGCCGTGCACTGCCAGCAATGCGGATAGAGCTACCAACTTCAGCAGGAATTTCTGCCGAAATGAGTGACTTCGCTCCCATATCTTCTCCCTGCACAATCCGGATTTCACCACCATGTGCCCAGCCAATATCCCGCAGGTAACCAGAAAACGCTGCAGCAGCAGCACCCGTGGCCGGGTCTTCAAACACGCCAGCTGACGCAAACGCATTGCGCACGTCAAACTCTTGCAGCCTGCGAACATGAACCAGCATGATCGTCACCAGCCCTTGTCCAAGCATAAACTGCTTCATGGCTTCCAGATCATAAGCCATGCCCGCCAACTTGGCTCTGTCAGTCAATGCCAGCACCAGATGATCCGCACCACCATGAATACGCGCAGGTGGAATGCGAAGATCCAGATCGCCTTCACTCAAACCAAGCAGATCAAGCAGCTGGACTTTCACGTCATTTTCCAATGCGGCGCTCTTGGTCTGCGGAGATTGCAGAGCTGCTTGCAACTGCCCGTTCTCCTGCCAGCTCTCCACTGAAATCATAGTTTCATTCAACGCAAGGCGATGGACTTTCCGGCCATGCTGCTGAGCCAGAACCGCGCCCAGCGCAATCGTTGCGTGCCCGCAAAATGGCACTTCATTCTCTGGAGAGAAGTACCGCACGCGATACCCCTCTTCGTTGGCCAGAGGCACCGCAAACACAGTTTCAGAATAGCCGAGATCAGCCGCAATAGACTGCATCTGCGCATCAGGAAGCATCACATCCCCCACCAGCACGCCAGCAGGATTACCACCTTCCTCTCCATGAGAAAACGCCGAGATATGTTGAAGCGCTAAAAGATCTGTCTGCATAAGAACCTCCAATCGTCAGGATTAAAAAAATAACCAGCAACAGCTCTATGCAATATAGAAAAAGAAAGGCAAATTACACTTTCTGCCTTCATAATATAAAGCGATCAGACGAAAGCACCTAATGAGATGAAACAGCTGGATGAAACTGCCTGCAAAATCCTTGAGATCCTGGAGCAAGACGGCAGAATCTCTATCAGTGAACTGGCCAGCCGCATCGGCCTCTCCGCCCCCAGCACCACAGAGCGTGTTCGCAAGCTGGAGCAGGACGGCATCATCACAGGCTTTACGGTGGAGATAAACCCAAAGGCACTCGGCTATAGTCTGGAAGCAATCGTCCGTATCCAACCAAGCCCCGGCAATCTGCACGTCGTGGAGCAACTCATCCTCAACGAGCCCCGCTTCACCTCCTGCGACAAGGTCACCGGAGAAGACTGCTTCGTCACCCGCATCTACCTAAAAGACATCAGCGAACTAGACGACCTGCTCGACCCCCTCCACGAAAAAGCAATGACCAATACTTCGATAGTAAAGGCTTCCCCGATCAAGAACAGGATGGTTCCGCTACGATGAGGGCTTACCACTCTTAAAACGCAGCTTATTCTCAGTACCGGAGAGCAGTCTACCAATATTCGCACGGTGCTTGGCAACCACGATAAACGCCATCACCATTGCGAAGGCCTGGAAGTAGAGTGTGTGACCAAACACCGGAATGAAAGAAAGCACAACGAACAGCAGCGCCGCGCAGATTGAGCCCAGAGAGACAAAGCGGGTCGCGGCAACAATAACTACGAAAGAGCTTAGGCAGCTTAGTGCTATAATCGGATCCAGCATGAAAAGCACGGCAGCTGCAGTCAGCACGCCTTTACCACCTCTGAAACCAAAAAACACCGGCCAATTGTGCCCAACAATGGCACCTGCCCCAGCAAGCAGCATGCTCATACTGTCTATCGCCACGCCTGAACCTGCATAAACACCCAGATACAGGCCAACCAGACAAGCAGCAACGCCTTTCAGGATATCTCCGACAAGAACAAGCAGTGCAGCGGGTTTGCCAAGCACGCGCAGTGCATTGGTGAGCCCGGCAGATTTGCTGCCATACTCCCGTATGTCCTTGCCGTACATCTTCCCAGCCAGCACTGCCGTGCTGATACTGCCCAGCAGATAGCCAGCTCCAAGAGCTGCAAAAAGCTTAACCAGATCAATCACAAGAATAGCCCTTAGCCCACAACGCCTTGCAGCACCATCTTCTGGTGCACCTCGATAATCTCATCGATACTAAGGCGTCCGTCAGGGCGATACCAGAAGCAAACGCCGGTCAGCATGGCGATGATAGCAAAGGCGGCAACTTCCAAATCCACAGAGGGAAACACACCCGCCTTTACACCATCGGACAGAATGCGCCGCAGATTGGCCTCGTACTGGCTGCGCTTGGTCACCACATCAGCCCGATAGTCCTCACCAAGTGAACGCAACTCCAGATTCGCAATCACAACGTCTGCACGGCGCTCAATATGATAGCGAATGTGAAACGCAACAAACGCCTTGAGACGGGAAACGGGATCATCGCCCTTGCCCTCCAGCTTCTCCCAGTTCTCAATCAGGCTGATCATATGCTGGTTCATCAGCGCCTGAAGCAGCTCGTCCTTGCTCTCAACATAGCGATAGACAGACCCCGGCTGTACGCCCACCTCAGCAGCAAGCTGGCGAAGCGTCATCGCCTCAAAGCCCTTGGCTTCAATCAGCTTTTTCGCTGCTGCGTAAATCGCAGTTTTTGTATCTGCACCAACGGAGCCTTTGGTTCGTGCCACGGTCTAAACCTTTTCCAATCAATCAGGAGACGCAATGTTTCAGCGCATGCCCGAGCGATGCCTAGCAGTTTTCGGGAAAGAATACGCAACAGGAAATGCGCCCTAAGGGTTATTGCATAGTAGCTGAGCCCCTGCTATTAATCAAACGAACGTTCGTTTAATTAATTTACGATCCACTGGGAAGCTCGATAAAGAGCGTGGATCGCAGAGCTTCGGTAGCAGGAGGAAGCGCCGTGTTTGACGCTGTAATGAATTTTGGTCTTGGTGAAGATATTGACGCTCTGCGCGAAACCATTCGCCGTTGGGCACAAGACAAGCTAGCGCCGCGCGCCGCTGAGATCGACGAGACCAACGAGTTCCCCAATGATCTCTGGAAAGAGATGGGGAACCTTGGTGTACTTGGCATGACAGCCGACCCGGAATACGGCGGCACCGGCATGGGCTATCTCGCCCACGTTGTTGCGGTTGAGGAAATCTCCCGCGCCTCCGCATCTGTTGGCCTGTCTTACGGTGCGCATTCCAACCTCTGCGTAAACCAGATCAACCGTCATGGTACTGTTGAGCAAAAAGCAAAGTACCTGCCAAAGCTTTGCTCTGGCGAGCATGTCGGCTCTCTGGCCATGTCCGAGCCCGGTGCAGGCTCCGACGTTGTTTCCATGAAACTGCGCGCTGAAAAGCGCAATGACCGCTACGTGCTCAACGGCAACAAAATGTGGATCACAAACGGCCCTGACGCCTCCACTCTGGTGGTCTACGCAAAGACTGATCCGGATGCTGGCCCCAAAGGCATGACCGCTTTCATCATCGAAAAAGGCATGAAGGGCTTCTCCACGGCGCAAAAGCTGGACAAGCTCGGCATGCGCGGCTCCAACACGTGTGAGCTGGTGTTTGAAGACTGCGAAGTCCCATATGAGAACGTCCTTGGTGAAGAAGGTCGCGGTGTAAACGTGCTGATGTCCGGTCTGGACTACGAGCGCGTTGTCCTTTCCGGTGGTCCACTCGGCATCATGGCAGCAGCCATGGACATCGTCGTGCCTTACATCCACGAGCGCAAACAGTTCGGCAAAGCCATCGGTGAATTCCAGTTGATGCAGGGCAAACTCGCAGACATGTACACCCTGATGAACGCCTCCCGTTCCTACGTGTACGCCGTCGCAAATGCGTGTGACCGCGGTGAAACCACCCGTAAGGATTCCGCAGGCTGCATCCTCTATTCCGCTGAAAACGCAACTAAACTGGCACTGGAAGCTATCCAGTCCCTCGGCGGCAATGGTTACATCAACGAGTACCCAACCGGTCGCCTGCTGCGTGATGCAAAACTCTATGAAATCGGCGCAGGCACTTCAGAAATCCGCCGCATGCTGATTGGTCGTGAGCTCTTCCAGGAAACCAAGTAATGGCTGTCATCAAGTCTCAGGCTGCAACGGGTTCGGAAAGCTATAAGAACAACCGCACCTTGCACCTCGCCGCAATGGATGAGGTCCGCGCCGCAAGCCAGCAAGCTCTGTTGGGCGGGGGCGAAGGCCCTCGCGAACGGCACGTGTCCCGTGGGAAAATCCTCCCGCGTGAGCGCGTTGCTCGTCTGATCGATCCGGGCTCTCCGTTTCTGGAAGTCGGTCAGTTCGCTGCCCACAACATGTATGAGGGCGCCTCGCCTTCAGCAGGCATTGTCACCGGCATCGGTCGGGTCAACGGCATCGAATGTATGATCGTGGCCAACGATGCCACGGTAAAAGGCGGCACTTATTATCCGCTGACGGTCAAGAAGCACCTCCGCGCCCAAGAAATTGCCATGGAGAACAATCTCACATGCATTTACTTGGTGGATTCCGGCGGCGCTAACCTGCCTCAGCAGGATGAGGTGTTCCCGGACAAAGAACACTTTGGCCGCATCTTCTACAATCAAGCCAACATGTCCGCAAAGGGCATTCCGCAAATCGCGGTGGTCATGGGCTCCTGTACCGCTGGCGGCGCATACGTGCCAGCCATGTGCGATGAGACCATCATCGTGAAAGAGCAAGGCACCATTTTCCTCGCCGGTCCTCCACTGGTGAAAGCCGCCACGGGCGAAGTGGTTTCTGCTGAAGACTTGGGCGGTGGGGATGTTCACACCCGCCTCTCCGGTGTGGCAGACCACTTGGCCCGTGACGACGCTCATGCGTTGGCTCTGGCCCGTCAGGCCGTGTCCAATCTCAACCGCCGCAAGCCAGACCAGCTTCTGCTGCAATCGCCGGAAGATCCGCTTTACGATCCGGAAGAAATCCTCGGCGTTGTCCCGGCAGACCTGAAAACACCATATGATGTGCGCGAAGTCATCGCCCGTGTGGTGGACGGCTCTCGCTTTGACGAATTCAAAGCCCGCTATGGCACCACCCTTGTCACTGGCTTTGCCCACATCCACGGCATGCCTGTCGGCATCATCGCCAACAACGGCATCTTGTTCTCAGAAGCTGCGCTGAAAGGCGCCCACTTTGTGGAGCTGTGCTGCCAGCGTAAAATCCCGCTGGTCTTCCTGCAAAACATCACCGGTTTCATGGTCGGGCAAAAGTATGAAGCAGGCGGCATCGCAAAAGACGGCGCTAAACTGGTAACAGCCGTGGCATGCGCAAAAGTTCCAAAAATCACCATGCTCATTGGCGGCTCCTTCGGCGCTGGCAACTACGGCATGTGTGGCCGCGCCTACTCACCACGCATGCTCTGGACATGGCCAAGCTCCCGCATTTCCGTCATGGGCGGCCCTCAGGCAGCAGGTGTGCTGGCAACAGTGCGCCGGGATGGCATTGAGCGCAAAGGCGGAACTTGGTCTGCAGAAGAGGAAGCAACCTTCAAACAGCCGATCATTGATCAGTTTGAAGAGCAAGGGCACCCGCTCTACGCCTCCGCACGCCTCTGGGATGACGGCATCGTCGACCCGCGCAAAACCCGTGACGTCCTGGCACTGTCCATCGCAGCAAGCCTCAACGCACCAATCGAAGAAACGCCCTTCGGCGTCTTCCGCATGTAAGGGGCTCGGTATGTTCAAGAAAATCCTTATTGCGAACCGTGGTGAGATTGCTTGCCGTGTTGCAAAATCCGCCAAAGCCCTCGGCATCAAGGTTGTTGCAGTCTATTCAGACGCTGACCGCGATGCCCGTCACGTGCAAATGGCTGATGAGGCTTACCGCCTTGGCCCAGCACCAGTGGCAGAGAGCTACCTCAACATTCCTGAGTTGCTCAACGCTGCCAAAACCAGCGGCGCAGACGCCATCCATCCGGGCTACGGTTTCCTTTCAGAAAACCCAGAGTTCGTGGAAGCGGTTGAAGCAGCTGGCCTTGTCTTCATCGGCCCACCTGCGGATGCAATTCGCGCCATGGGCCTGAAGGATGCCGCCAAAAAACTCATGGAAGAGTCCGGCGTTCCAGTCGTGCCGGGCTATCATGGCAGCAACCAGGACGCTGAGTTCCTAAAAGCTGAATCCGATAAGATCGGCTATCCGGTCCTCATCAAAGCCCGCGCAGGCGGCGGTGGCAAAGGCATGCGCCGCGTTGATGATCCCGCAGACTTCCTTGAAGCTCTGGAAGGAGCTCAGCGCGAAGGTCAGTCGAGTTTCGGCGACCCACACGTGCTCATCGAGAAGTACATCTTGTCACCGCGCCACATCGAGGTTCAGATCTTCTGTGATGGGCATGGCAACGCAGTTCATCTGTTTGAGCGCGACTGCTCCCTGCAGCGCCGCCACCAAAAGGTGATCGAAGAAGCCCCTGCCCCCGGCATGACCGAAGAGATGCGCAACGCCATGGGCAATGCTGCCGTCAAAGCAGCTCAGGCTGTGGGGTATGAAGGCGCTGGTACGGTTGAGTTCATTGTTGATGGCTCAGAAGGCCTCCGCTCTGACCGCTTCTGGTTCATGGAAATGAACACGCGTCTTCAGGTGGAGCATCCAGTCACAGAAGCCATCACTGGTCAGGATCTGGTCAACTGGCAGCTCTCCGTCGCTGCGGGTGGTGAATTGCCTCTGATGCAGGACGAACTCACCATCTTCGGTCATGCGTTCGAAGCGCGTATCTACGCTGAGGATGCTGAAGCAGGCTTCCTGCCAGCAACCGGAACGCTGAACGAGTTGAAACTGCCGGAATTGTTCGCCCGCATCGACAGCGGCGTACGCAAAGGCGATACGATCACCCCTTACTACGATCCAATGATCGCAAAGGTGATCTGCCACGGTGAAACCCGTGAAGCTGCTTTGGCGAAACTGTCTCTGGCTTTGGAAAAAAGCCAGGCAGTTGGCTGCACCACCAACATCACATTCCTGCATCGCCTGTGTAACCACAAAGGCTTTGCAAAGGGTGAGATGGACACGGGCCTTATCGACCGTGAACTGGAAGCTCTCACCAAGCCGACAGCTCCAACCAAGCACGCTTTCGCAATGGCTGCTCTCATCGAGCTCGGCTTTGCAGCTGAAACTGCATTGGTCCAAAACGATCCGTGGGTGAGCCTCACAGGCTGGCGTCATTGGACAGCAGCACAGCAAATTGCGCATCTGTCATGGCGTGACGAAGTCACCGAAGTTGTAGCAAACCGCCATCATGATGGTAGCCTGACCATTGCCATTGAAGATGAAACCTTCAATTTGCAGATCCTCTCCGTAGACAGCAACCACATGCGTGTGGATTTCTCCGGTCAAATCACCTCAGCTGATTTCTTCGCAGAAGACACCAGTCTCACCCTCTTCTCCGACGGTGTCACATGGCGTTTCGATCTGCCGGATCATCTGGCAGAGCAGGATGACAGTGCGGCCTCAGGCAACGCCATCACATCGCCAATGCCGGGCCTTGTGAGAGCAGTAAACTGTAAGCCGGGTGACGAGGTTTCTGAAGGCGATACGTTGATCGTGACCGAAGCCATGAAGATGGAACACTCTCTCAAAGCACCGCGTGACGGCGTTGTGGCTGAAGTGATGACATCTGCAGGTGACCAGGTGGAAGAAGGCGTTATACTCCTCACGCTTGAGGAGGAGGAATAACCGTTGTTGCCATCAGCGAAATCTTACGAGGAGCTCCGAGAAAAGTTTCAGTGGGACATCCCGGAATTCTTCAACATTGGCGTAGATATCTGTGACAAGTGGGCGGACAAAGACGCCGCCCGCGAAGCACTCATCTTCGCTGAAGAAGACGGGCCGACAACCACCTACACGTTTGGTGACTTGAAAAAGCTGAGTAACCAGCTGGCCAATCTGCTCCTATCTCAAGGCATCAGCCAAGGTGATCGCGTCGGCATCCTACTGCCACAGGCCCCTGAAACAGCCTTCTCCCATATTGCAATTCACAAGCTCGGTGGCATCTCTATTCCGCTCTTCTCCTTGTTTGGCGAAGAAGCACTGGAATATCGGCTAGAGAACTCTGGTGCGAAAGCTCTCATCACCAACAATGCAGGTGCTGAGAAGCTTGAAGAGATCCGCGACAGTCTGCCAGATCTTGAACTGATCCTGAACATCGAAGGCACAGACTTCGGCACCCGCTCACTCCATGCTGAAATGGCAGGGCAGAGCGAAGACTTCACACCAGTGAAGACCAAAGCCGAAGACCCCGCCATCATCATCTACACCTCCGGCACCACCGGCCAGCCCAAAGGTGCACTGCACGCGCACCGCACGCTGCTCGGCCACCTACCCGGCGTAGAGATGCCGCACAACATGTTCCCGAAAGAAGGTGACCGCTTCTGGACACCTGCAGACTGGGCATGGATCGGCGGTCTGATTGACGTTCTTCTACCAAGCCTACATCACGGCATTCCTGTCGTTGCTTGCCGTTTCAAGAAGTTCAGCGGCGAAGCAGCCTTCCAGCTGATGCAAGACCTGAAAATCCGCAACGCCTTCATCCCGCCAACCGCGCTGAAAATGATGCGGCAGGTAGAGAACCCCAAGGATCGCTGGAACTATTCCCTCCGCTCCCTCGGCAGTGGTGGCGAAGCCCTTGGCGCAGAGCTGATCCAATGGGGCCAGGACACGTTCGACCTGACAATCAGCGAGTTCTACGGCCAGACCGAGTGCAACCTCGTTGTCTCCACCTGCGCAGAACTGATGGAAACCCGTCCCGGCGTCACCGGCAAAGCTGTTCCGGGCTTTGATGTGCAAATCGTAGACGACAAAGGCACCGTTCTCGAAGCTGGTCAACTTGGCAACATCGGCGTTCGTGCACCAAACCCTGTCATGTTCCTCCAATACTGGAACAATCCGGAAGCCACGAAAAAGAAATTCTCTGGCGACTTCCTCATCACCGGCGACAAAGGCGTGATGGATAAGGACGGCTGGATCCAGTTTGTTGGCCGCGATGATGACGTCATCACTTCATCTGGCTACCGCATCGGCCCCGGCGAGATTGAAGACTGCCTGCTGAAACACGATACAGTTGCCATGGCAGGTGTCATCGGCAAGCCAGACAAGCTGCGCACTGAGATCGTCAAAGCCTACATTGTGCTGAAGGAAGGTGTTGAACCATCCGATGAACTGGCCAAGGAACTTTCTGATTTTGTGAAACAGCGATTAGCTGCGCATGAATATCCACGTGAACTGGAATTTGTCGAAGCCCTGCCAATGACAACAACCGGAAAGGTTATCCGCAGAGAACTTCGTGCCCGCGCTATCGACGAGGAGGTTTGATAAGCGATGAGCAAGAAACTGAACATTTTTGAGATGGGCCCACGCGACGGCCTGCAAAATGAAAAAACGCTGATCCCAACAGCAAACAAGATCGAACTGATCAACCGCCTTTCCGAGTGCGGGTTTGATAAGATCGAAACATCCAGCTTTGTCTCCCCCAAATGGGTACCACAAATGGCAGATGCTGCGGAGGTCTTTGCAGGCATCACGCGCAAACCCGGCGTTCGCTACACCGCGCTGACGCCAAACATCAAAGGCTACGAGCGCGCCAAAGCATCCGGCGCGGATGAAGTTGCAATTTTCGCGTCCGCATCAGAAGGCTTCTCTCAAAAGAACATCAACTGTTCCATTGAAGAGAGCTTCGAACGCTTCGCTCCAATCGTGGAAGCTGCAAAAGCTGACGGCATTCCGGTCCGCGGCTACGTCTCCTGCATCGTTGAGTGCCCATACGATGGCCCAACTCCAGTCCAAAACGTAGCAATGGTCTCAGAACGTCTGCTGCAGATGGGCTGCTACGAGGTTTCCCTCGGCGACACCATTGGCGCGGCAACTCCGGAAACCACGGAAGCAATGCTGGATGCAGTCCTGAGCGTCATCCCGGCTGAGCAACTCGCCGGCCATTTCCACGACACCAAAGACCTGGCTCTGGCTAACATCATGTCCAGCATCAAAATGGGCCTGCGCACGTTCGATTCAGCCATCGGTGGTCTCGGCGGTTGTCCATATGCACCAGGAGCCAAAGGCAACGTCAGCACACTGGCTGTTGCAAAAATGGCAAAATTGCTGGACTACAACACCGGCCTCGACATTGAGAAGCTGGAACAAACGCAAGAGTTTATTCTCTCCATCAAAGAGGCGGCGGCGGCATGACCTATCAGAACCTTCGCATCGAAAAAGCGGACAATGGCATCACCACACTCTTGCTGGCACGCGCTGAAAAGCACAATGCTATGAACGCGCAGATGATGGATGAACTGGTTGCTGCAGCTGAAGAGCTGGACAACTGTGAGCAGACCCGCGCAACCATTCTGGCAGCGGACGGCGAAACCTTCTGTGCTGGCGGCGATCTCAAGTGGATGCAGGCGCAGGCAGAGAAAGACCGCATCGGCAAAATGCAGGAAGCCAATCGTCTGGCAGGCATGCTCAAACGCCTCGACAGTATGAAGAAGCCATTGATCGCTCGTGTTCATGGCCCTGCTTATGGCGGCGGAGTTGGCATTCTCAGCGTCTGCGATCTGGTGGTTGCTGCTGACAACACCAAATTCGCTCTGACTGAAACGCGCCTCGGTCTGATCCCGGCAACCATCGGCACTTATGTTGTGCGTCGCCTGGGTGAAGGTCATGCCCGTCAGGTCTTCATGAATGCCCGCCCGTTTGGTGCGCAAAGAGCCCATTACCTCGGTCTTGTCTCATTGGTGACAACACCAGAGGACCTGCACGCAGTAACGCAGAAAGAAGCAGAAGCTTATTTGAATTGCGCACCGGGTGCCGTAGCTGACGCAAAAGCTCTTTGTCAGAATTTAGCGCGTATGCCTGCAGAAGATCAGATTGCCTACACAGCAAATGCCCTAGCGGACAGATGGGAAACCACTGAAGCACAGGCCGGCATTTCTGCATTCTTCGCAAAAGAAACACCGCCGTGGCGTAAATAGATCTTCACCCTGTTTTTTTGACCTGCGGCATATGCACAAATGCTGAGTTTTTTCTTTACTTGTTGGATCGCTTTGTTACATAGCATTTAGCGAAAAACGAGAAAAGAATGCTGCTGGCACTACAATCCATCAGGTCAAAACAGGACTTTCACACCCTTGTCTTCATTGCAGGGACTGTTTTGCTGAACGCGATTGGTGCCGGATTGATCATTCCGGTGACCCCGGCACTGGTCGCAGAACTCAGCCAAACCACCATCGCAGACGCAGCTCTCTGGGGCGGCTACATCGCAGCAAGTTACGCTGCTATGCAGTTCCTCTTCGGCCCTGCTGTCGGGGCGATATCTGACCGTTTTGGCCGACGCCCAATCCTCTTGATCTCCCTTGCAGTCCTGACAGTCGACTACCTGATCATGACCTTCGCAGGTTCGCTCTGGGTTCTGTTCATTGGCAGGCTCTTAGCCGGAGTTGCCAGCGCAACCTACGCCACCGCTTATGCAGCAGTCTCCGACATATCGCATAATGGCAAACGCGCCACCCGCTTCGGCATGGTTGGCGCGGCAATCGGGTTTGGCTTTGTCATCGGTCCGGTTATGGGTGGAACACTTGCCCTCTTCGGCGTTCGTGTACCCTTTTACATTTCCGCAGTTCTGATTGCGATGACCTTCGCTTACGGCTTGTTCTACATGCCGGAAACCCTACCAAAATCGGCGAGAAAGGCTATTCGCTGGCGCAGAGCAAACCCTGTTGGCGCAGCCATGGATATTGCCCAGTCCCCTGTTCTGGTGTGGCTCTTCATTGCGCTCTTCCTGTTTGAAATGGCAAACTTTGTGTATCCGGCAATTTGGCCGTACTACACAATTGAAGCCTTCCACTGGACCACAGCTCAAGTAGGTCTCTCACTCGCCATCGTCGGTATTGGTTTCTCCAGTGTCAAAGGCGGTCTTATCCGCTGGATTATTCCGCGCAAGGGCGAAGCGAAAACCGTGCTTTACGGCTTCTTCTTCGCTGTAATCGCATTGCTAGGCTTCGCATTTGCGCCAAACACACTCACGGTCATTCTGCTCCTGCCACCAGCAGCGCTTGGCGCGATGATCCCACCTGCTATGATCGCCCTGATGAGCCATCACGTCTCACAAGACAAGCAGGGCCGTCTGCAAGGTGCGCTGACAAGCATCATCGGACTCACGCTTGTGCTTTCCACCTTGATGATGACACAGCTGTTCACCAGCTTCACAGCAGACAGTGCAGAGCTTTACTATCCGGGCGCACCATTCCTGCTGGCCGCATCATTCATGCTGCTTGCCATTGGTCCCTTCTGGGTTGGCCTGAGAAAGATCAGTATCAGCGGCTGATCACAAACCTTACGCCGGAGAGTGCCTCTGCAGATATTCATTTGTGGAAACAATATTGCTGCAAATGAACGACAGCGAAGCCATAATCGCTGCTTGCACAAACTCTTGCTGAGAAGACGTATCACAGGACCCCGGCTCCCGCGTCGCGCAGGCATCGTAAATAATCGTAATCGGATATCCAAGTTCTGTCGTCGCATGCGCTGCAGCTGCAATGCAATCCTTACTCATCGACCCACAGATAACCAGCTCCTCGACATTCTCATCATCCAGGATCTGCTTGAGGTTATTGTTGAGGAAGATGTTAGAGGTGTACTTCGTCACGATTGGCTCATGCGGCAACGGTTTCGCCATATCGTGGATTTCAGCACCAATCGTGCCTTCAACCGTAAACGGCGCATCTTTCTCTTTAAAATGATGTTGGATGTGAACGATGGTTTGATCCTGAACGCGCGCATTTGTCAGCAACATCTGAATGTTCCCCGCAGCCTCGAACTGCCCTTCCAACTCACATTTCCCACCGGGAAAGAAGTCGTTCTGACAGTCAATTATCAGCAACGCCGTTCTCGTCATCTTACGCTCAACACCTCACGTGACAGACCAACTGCGTAATAGTCTAATAGATATCGATTGACGGAACTCAGCTAGAAAAACCCGCATTTTTCATAAAACCTAGGAGTAAACACCAGACCTGATAAAGCCCGCACAGAAAACCTGCTCAGTGACCCAGATATTCCTCAGTCGAAATAACCTTGCCATAGGCGAACGAAAGCGCTGCCATAATCGCCCCTTGAACATATTTTGCTGGAACGATTTCCCCTTCAAACTCAAGATCACAGGTCGCACAGGCATCGTAGATAACAGTGATGGGATAACCAAGATCAACAGTCGCACGCGCCGCCGCATCAATGCACATATGAGACATGCCCCCGCAGATCACGATTTCCTCAACACCCACATCCTCTAAAATCTGCTGAAGGTTCGTGTTCAGGTAACTGTTGGCAGAATACTTGACCACCACATGCTCCCCCTCAGCGGGGCTGCAACTATCATGCAGCTCTGCCCCGATGGTTCCCTCAACAAGGAACGGAGCATACTTATCTTTAAAGAAATGCTGGATATGGACAATGCAATCGTCGTTATCGCGAGCGCTCTTAAGCAAACGCTGAATGTTCGCAGCAGATTCAACCTGGCCCTCAAGTTCACACTTCCCCCCCGGGAAGAAGTCGTTCTGACAATCAATGATGATTAGGGCTTTTTTGGCCATATCCCCTCAGGAGGTTGCTCATCCAAAACGTCGATTATGCTCCATTCAACGAATGCAGGAATTCATCGGTAGAAATCACGTTGCTATGCGCAAATCTTAAAGACGCCATCATAGCAGTGTGAACATGATCAGCTGGGACGGTTACGCCATTGAACTCAAGATCCTCTGTGGCGCACGCATCGTAGATGATGGTCAGCGGGTAACCCAGATCAAGGGTCTGACGTGCAGTCGCATTCACGCAGTTCTGACTCATAGAACCACACATGACGATCTCATCAATACCAGCCTCAACAAGGATCTGCTGCAGGTTGGTGTCCTTATAGCCATTCATGTAGTTTTTAACGACAACGGGCTCCCCGTTCACGGGTCTCGCACACTCGTTAATCTCCACCCCTGGCGATCCCTCAACCAGATAAGGCTCTGTTTTATCTTTGTACATGTGTTGAAGGTGGATGACGTTTTCGTCGTTGTCTCGCACCATCTCAAGAAGACGGGCAATATTTTTTCCTGCTTCCACCTGCCCTGCTAAAGGACAGCTACCACCAGGAAAATAATCGTTCTGGCAGTCGATAATGATCAGGGCCCTTTTAGGCATAAGCACACCTCAGTCCTATTGGTCTTATTTGAGCAAACAATAAGGCCAACACGTTTAAGCATGCCGGATTTTAAAAAGCAGATTTTATAAAATCCCGAGCTATCCCTAATCAGAAGCCGGCCTCAGGAGCCGGCTTCTGAAAGCAGTCAAAGCCTGAGTTATGCAGCCAGATACTCATCTGTGCTGACAACTTTGCCATACGCAAAAGCCAGGGATGCCATGAACGCACCATGTACGTATTTCGCAGGAATAGTCTCGCCGTTGTGTTCCATATCCAATGTCGCACAAGCATCACCAATAATGGTTGCTGTGTATCCCAGATCAACCGCGGCACGAACTGTCGCATCAATGCAGTTGTGAGACATAGAGCCAACGACGACCAGATGCTCAATGCCCTGCTCATCCAGCAGTTCTTTCAGGTTGGTTTCCAAAAAGCTATTTGCAAACTGCTTGGTCACGAGTGGCTCACCATCCTGCGGCACCACATCATCGTGAATCTTAACGCCTTCAGTCCCTGCGTTGAAGAACGGCGCATTACCTGCTTCAACCACATGCTGAATGTGAATGATCGGCGTTTTCTTGCTGCGGCTGTCTTCCAACAGGCGCTTTACATTCTGAGCAGCTTCAACCTGCCCATCCAGCTCCCAAGCGCCACCAGGGAAATAGTCGTTCTGAACGTCAACAATAACCAGTGCGGATTTAGACATTTGTGCCTCCATAGATTTGCTCTTGTCAGCAACAAACTTAATCAACACCTCTCATCAGCTCGATTGGCATATACGACATAAAACATGCTATAATTGCCATATGATCAGATCAGAGACACATCATCCTATCGGCATCCTGTCCTACACCGGCGCACAACTCTCAGCGGTTTATGGGCTAATCGATATGTTCCACGCTGCCAGCAAAAGCAATGCCAGCAGCATCGAAGCAACCGTGCTTCACGAAGATCAGATCAGCTCAATCGGAGCCACTACCTTCTCGGCGATAATCCTGCCTCCCTGTCTGGTCGATGATCACCCGACCGTCTCACCAGCACTCGTCCAATGGCTCAAACACCAGCATGAGCATGGCGCCATTCTCTGCTCAATCTGCGTCGGCGCAATGCTGCTCGCCGAAACAGGCATCCTCGACAACAGGCCTGCCACAACCCATTGGGCAATCACCGAGGATTTTGCGAAGAAATACCCTTTGGTACAGCTCGATACTGATAAAATGATCGTCGACGAAGGCGACATCATCACCGCAGGCGGCATCATGGCATGGACCGATCTGGGCCTCAGGCTGATTGACCACTTCATCGATCACACAACCATGCTCGAAGTCTCCCGCAGATTTCTCATTGACCCGGCGGGGCGAGAACAGAAAAACTACAGCCGTTTCTATCCCAATTTCTCACACGGTGATCAGGCTATTCTCAAAGCCCAACATTGGCTTCAGACCACCTATAAGAAAAAACTGACAGTACCCGAAATGGCAGAAAAAGCAGGACTGACAGGACGAACCTTCCAAAGACGGTTTGAAGTCGCCACAGGGCACACACCAAACACCTATTTACAGCAACTCCGCATAACCGAAGCACGCCAGCAGTTGGAGCAAACCAAACGGTCTTTCAACGAGATCGCATGGGAAGTCGGCTATGAGGACCCAACAGCTTGCCGCCGTGTGTTCATCAAAACCACAGGCCTCAGCCCTGGTCAGTACCGCCAAAAATTCGGATATCAAAGCTCAGCAGCTTAATGCGGCTGGGTCAAAAACTCATCCGTCGAAACAACCGCCGCGTTGGAAAAGATGAGAGAGGCCATGATAGAGGCCTGCACATCATCCACGGACACCTCACGCCCACGGAACTCCATACAGCTCGCAGCGCAGGCATCGTACACAACAGTTACCGGATATCCGAGGTCTAAGGTTGCCCGTGCTGTTTCAACAATACAGTACTGGGTCATGGAACCGCAGATCACCAGATCATCTATCTTATGGTCTGTCAGCAACGCTCGCAGGTTTGTCCCCTCCAGAGCATTGAAATTGTACTTGGTTACGACCGCCTCATCAGCTTTCGGCCAGACCATCTTGTTGATCTCAGCACCAAAAGACCCTTCTGCCATGTAAGGCGATTTTGGATCTTTGTAGACATGCTTGATGTGTATTACGAACTCGTGGTGCTCTCTGGCGTCTTTCAAAAGCTCAACAATATTCCCGGCAGCTTCCATTTGCTTAGGCAATTCAAACTTGCCACCTGGAAAATGATCGTTCTGGCACGCGATGATGAGCAAAGCAGTGTTATGCGTCATACCCAACCCTCTACAGCGCATCCCTGCTGGACTGGTTCAGCTTCACATGGGAAACGCCTAACAAGCGTGAGAGTCTGCTGCGTAGGAACTCTTGAACAGAGCAGACTCTAGGAAAAATTTGCCAGCTGCATACTAGGAGCCAAAGTATTTAGGTGACGCGCACACAAACAGTCGGATTTTAGAAAACTCGGAGGGTAAACGACTAGCTACGACGCTCTGCGTGTGCCTTGATGATAAATCATGGACCACTGCCCACCTTCAAGTTTCCAGATGGAAGTCCGCTGCGTCTCATTCTCGGCAATGCTATAAAACACCTGAACGAGTTCCTCATTCAACTTACGCAAGCGAAAACTCTCAATTGTTCTGACCGGATAATCCGCCGCCTCGCTCGGAAGCTCAGCGAGGGCCTGCGCATGATCATACATCCGACCACTCGCACCAATCTCAATGAAGTCTGCGTGAAGTAACAACTCAAGTTGTCTCTTATCTCCTCGAGTAGCAGGCCTCAAAAGCTGTTGCTCTAGGAAAAGAAGTTGTTCCTGCATAGGTTATCCAATAGCTTTAAGTGCTCTTTTGTACGCCTTCTTCTCAGCTCTTTTGCATCCAAGTTTAAGCCCTAACCAAATTGTCCCAAACTTGAAGAAAGCAAAAAATAACACCGCAAAAAATAGCGTATTCACGTCATTTAAGATTTGCCCTTTGCTAGGATCTCCAAACACAATGATAGTTGTAATAACTCCCTCTAAAATGAGCGCTCCAACTAAGCATAGTCCAGTAAGTTTGAGTAAGATAAATCCTTCAAGATATACATCGTGCCGGTTATAGATAGTTTTACCTACCCAATAACCCGCAAACATGCCCATCATGTAGGAGGTAAACCCAATCGAAAGCTCTACTCCCAAGATAGTATTACTCAATACCCCTAGAACGAGGAGGCCGATTTTTAGCAGCGTCAAAAGAGCCGTAAACCGACCAGCATGTTTCAACAAGCTAATTTGGGAACCATCCATAATCACTAGTCAAATACCTTCTATCAGAAACTATATTCATTATGACTTAAACCATCCCAAGGACAATAAAAAAACCCGGCGCCTCTCGACACCGGGTCTCTCAATTCTTGCAATGCTCTCAGCAGTTAACCGCCGAAGTCGTCCAGCATGATGTCTTCACGTTCCACGCCCATATCAACCAGCATGTTGATCACGGACTGGTTCATGATTGGAGGACCACACATGTAGTACTCACAGTCTTCTGGCGCAGCGTGGTCCTTCAGGTACTCGTTGTAGAGCACGTTGTGAATGAACCCGGTGTAACCGTCCCAGTCATCATCTGGCTGAGGATCAGAAAGCGCCACATGCCATGTGAAGTTCGGGAACTCTTTCGCCAGCTGGTCGAAGTCCTCAACAAAGAACATCTCTTTCTTGGAACGTGCACCGTACCAGAAAGTGATCTTACGATCGCGGTTCTCAAGACGCTTCAACTGATCGAAGATGTGCGAGCGCATAGGCGCCATACCAGCACCACCACCGATGAACACCATTTCCTTGTCGGTTTCGCGAGCAAAGAACTCACCAAACGGACCGGAAATCGTCACCTTGTCACCCGGCTTCAGGTTGAAGATGAAGGAGGACATCTTACCGGCAGGAATACCCTGAGTGCCCGGAGGAGGCGACGCCACCCGAACGTTCAGCATGATCATGCCTTTTTCGTCCGGGTAGTTTGCCATGGAGTAAGCGCGTTCAACTGGCTCGTCCACGATGGACTCATACTGCCAGAGATTGAACTTATCCCAGTCTCCGCGGTACTGCTCTTCGATATGGAAGTCAGTGTACTTCAGCTTGTGCGCAGGGGCTTCAATCTGAATGTAACCACCAGCACGGAAGTTCACGTCTTCGCCTTCAGGCAGGTCCAGAACCAGCGACTTAATGAAGGTTGCAACGTTCTCGTTGGAGCGAACAGTACACTCCCACTTTTTCACGCCGAACACTTCTTCAGGCACTTCGATCTTCATGTCCTGCTTCACAGCAACCTGACAGGAAAGACGGTCACCACAGCGTGCTTCACGCTTAGTGATATGGCTTTCTTCAGTCGCCAGAATAGAACCGCCACCCTCGTGCACTTTCACGCGGCACTGGGCACAGGTTCCACCGCCACCACAGGCGGAAGGAACGAAGATTTTCTGATCTGCCAGAACATTGAGTAGCTTGCCACCCGCAGGAACGGACAGTGTCTTCTCACCATTGATACTGATCTGAACATCACCGGATGCAACCAACTTGCTGCGCGCCATCAAAATGACGATCACCAGCGCAAGCACGATCAGAGTGAAGAGCGTAATGCCCCAGGTAAAGTCTTGCATCTACTCGTCCCCTTACAGCTTCACGCCTGAGAAAGCCATGAAACCCATAGCCATCAGACCAGCAGTGATGAAGGTGATGCCAAGACCCTGCAGTCCATCAGGAACATCAGAGTATTTCAGCTTTTCACGCACACCAGCCATTGCAGTAATCGCCAGCGCCCAACCGATACCGGAGGACACACCGTAAACGGATGCTTCACCCAGATTGTAGTCACGCTCCACCATGAACAAAGAACCACCCATAATCGCGCAGTTCACTGTGATCAGCGGTAGGAAGATACCCAGCGCGTTGTAAAGCGCAGGAACGTAGCGATCGAGGAACATCTCGAGGATCTGCACCACAGCAGCGATAACGCCGATGTAGGAGATCAGGCCCAGAAAGCGCAGATCAGTGCCTTCAAGCCCAGCCCATGCCAACGCATTGTCATTAAGCAGCGTGGTGTAAAGCACGTTGTTGATTGGCACAGTCAGCGCCTGCACAACAACAACGGAGATACCCAGACCCAGCGCAGTCTCAACCTTCTTGGAAACCGCAAGGAATGTACACATTCCAAGGAAGAAGGAGAGCGCGAGGTTCTCGATAAAGATCGCCTTGACGGCGAGGGAAAGAAGCCCTTCCATAATCAGTGAGCTCCCTCAGTTTCCATGATTTTATAGTCGCGCTTCTCAACCTGCGCAGGCTTCCAGGTACGGAAACCCCAGATCAGCAGACCGATCACGAAGAACGCGGACGGAGGCAGCAGCAGCAGGCCGTTTGGCACATACCAGCCACCGTTGTTCACGGTCTCAAGGATCTGCACACCAAACAGGGAACCTGAGCCAAGCAGCTCACGAACAACACCAACCAGCAACAGGATCAGGGAGTAACCCAGACCGTTACCGATACCATCAAGGAAAGATGGGATTGGCGGGTTCTTCATAGCGTACGCTTCCGCGCGGCCCATAACGATACAGTTGGTGATGATCAGACCAACAAACACGGAGAGTGTCTTGGAGATCTCGTAGAGATACGCCTTCAGAACCTGATCAACCAGAATAACGAGAGACGCAATAATCACCATCTGCACGATAATGCGGATAGAAGATGGGATCTGGTTACGCAAAAGAGAGATGAAGAAGTTGGAGAACGCTGTCACAAGCGTCACCGCAATCGCCATCACCAGCGCAACTTTCAGGGAAGAGGTTACCGCAAGCGCGGAACAGATGCCAAGAACCTGAAGCGTGATCGGATTGTTATCGACCATCGGGTCCTTGAGCATGGACAAGTCTTTGCCAGCCATTACGCCTCTCCTTTTTTCAGATTGTCGAGGAAGGTCTTGAAGCCCTGCTCGCCCATCCAGAATTTGACGAGGTTGTCGACACCACGGGATGTCAGCGTTGCACCTGCAATCGCATCAATGTGGTGTTTGGAGCCATCAATACCCGCTGGAGCAGATTTGCCGACACCGATGTCCACGGACCCGTTATCGCCATAAACCAGCTTGCCCGGCCATTGTGCCATCCATTTTGGATTGTCTACTTCCGCACCAAGACCCGGGGTCTCACCGTGGGAGTAAAAACGCAGACCATACACTTCATTGCCATCAGCATTCAGTGCGATGAAACCATAAAGCGTGGACCATAGACCGTAGCCATGCACTGGCAGAATGATACGCTCAATCTTGCCTGCATCATCACGCAGCAGATAAACCGAAGCCAGTTTAGCCTGACGTTTGATGGATGCCGGATCATTATCCAAAGCAACGGAAAGAACCGGATCTTTCGCAGCAGCGCGCTGGTCATAGGTCGCAACGTCTGCCGCGTCAGAGAACTTGCCAGTTGCAACATCAACAAGCCGCGGTTCAAAGGCACCAAATGCCTTCTCAACGTCGACACCAGCTTCGAAAAGACCAGCAACCTTGAGGATGTTGGTTTTCTTATCCAGCGTTTTGTTGATTTCCTGCTGAGGCTTAAGCAGCACCGCAGCACCGGAAACAATCATCGAACAGATCAGACACAGAACTACAGCAACGGTAATCGTACGCGGAGCTGAGTCCAGAGGCATCGCGTTGAAGCGCGCCCAAAGACCTGTAGGAGCTGTTGTGTTTTCAGCATTAGGCATGGCGCTTCATCCTCCGTGTGATGTTCGCCTTCACAACGAAGTAGTCGATCAGCGGAGAAAAGATATTGCCGAACAGGATTGCCAACATCATGCCTTCTGGGAAGGCCGGGTTGATGACACGGATCAGGATACACATCACGCCAATCAGGGCAGCGTAGATGTAACGGCCCGGATTTGTCATCGCAGCAGTCACAGGCTCAGTCACCATGAACACGAGGCCAAACATGAAGCCGCCAGTGACAAGGTGCCAGTACCAAGGCATTGCAAACATCGGGTTGGTCTCAGAGCCAATCAGGTTCAGCAACAGACTGAAACCAATCATGCCCGCCAGACAACCAAGAATGAGACGGTAGTTTGCGATACCTGTGGTCACGAGGAACACACCGCCAAGAGCAATAGCAATCGTGGAGGTTTCACCGAAGGAACCCTGAATGGTACCGACGAAAGAGCTCATCCACGTGATGCCGTTTGCTGCCAGTCCCTGCATGCCGTCAGAGGCAGCAACACCCAGTGCAGTCGCACCAGAGAAGCCATCAACTGGCGTCCACACCGCATCACCAGACATAGCTGCCGGATAAGCAAAGTAGAGGAATGCACGGCCAACAAGCGCCGGGTTCAGGAAGTTCTTGCCTGTACCACCAAACACTTCCTTGCCGATCACCACACCAAACGCGATACCAAGACCAACCTGCCAAAGTGGCGTAGAAGCTGGAAGGATCAGCGTGTAGAGCATGGAAGAAACAAAGAAACCCTCGTTCACTTCGTGCCCGCGCACAGTGGCAAACAGCACTTCGAAGATGCCGCCAACACCGAGCGTTACGATGTAAATCGGCAAGAAGTACAGCGCACCATGCGCCATGTTGGCGAAGATGCTGTCCGGGTTAAAACCGATACCCAGCAGAGAGAGAATAAACGCTCTCCAG
The DNA here is from genome assembly GCF_001623065.1 of Pseudovibrio sp. Ad46. Classification (NCBI taxonomy): domain Bacteria; kingdom Pseudomonadati; phylum Pseudomonadota; class Alphaproteobacteria; order Hyphomicrobiales; family Stappiaceae; genus Pseudovibrio; species Pseudovibrio sp. Ad46. The sequence continues at coordinate 34,452 of NZ_LMCG01000085.1, forward strand.
CCAGCAGGCTCAGTAATACCCATTGCGGCCAGTGCAGAGTTTGTCTGCAGGCCAGTGTTGTACATGCCAAACAGGATCGCAGGGATCGTCGCCAGCACAACATACGTCATGACACGCTTCAGATCAGCGTGGTCACGAGCGTGCGGCGCAACGCTGGTCACTGTTTTTGGAGTGTAGATGAAGGTATCCACCATCTCATAGACGGCGTAAAACTTCTCGTACTTGCCACCCTTTTCAAAGAGCGGCGCAATACGATCAAACTTATCGCGCAAACTCACGGGTTAGCCCTCTTTCTCGATTTTATCAAGATTTGCACGCAGCGCAGCTCCGTATTCATTCTTGGAATGGCAGATGAAGGTGCATAGCGCCAAATCTTCTTCGTCCAACTCCAAAGCGCCAAGTTTTTGCGCCATGTCAGTGTCCAGCACCATCAAGGAGCGGAGCAGCTGAGTTGGAAGAACGTCGAGCGGCATGACCTTCTCATAGGTACCCAATGGAACGATTGCGCGGATGGAACCGTTCTTGTTTGTACCAAATGGGAACTGCAGCTTGGTGCGGAAGAACCCGGAAGGATGCACATTAAGGTTGGACCACTTCGTCATGAATGGGCGAACCCAGCCAACAACGTCTTGTTTGTGGTCTTCTTCCATCAGCGTCACCTGAGTGTGGTAACGGCCAAGGAAGGCAAACTGGTCGGCGGCGATAGTGCCGGAAAGGACGGACCCGGAAACGACACGAGCTGGAATACCCGGCAGTGTTTCACCAGCCAGCAGATCATTCAGATCCGCACCAATGCGAGTTGTTACGAGGCGCGGCTTGGAAGCCAGCGGACCTGCAACAGAAACAACACGGGAAACATCCAGTTCACCTGTCAGGAACAGGTTACCGATTGCGATGACATCCTGATAACCGATGGTCCAGACTGTCTTGTTTTCATTAACCGGATCGAGGAAGTGAATGTGAGTACCCGCATTACCTGCTGGGTGCTTACCTTCAAAACTTTGCATCTGCACACCAGCAACGCTTGCACCCGGAAGGTTATCCTTCGGGCTGTGGCATACGAATGTGCGGCCATCGGTTAGTTTAGAGACAACCTGAAGCCCAGCTTCAAACGCGCCAGCATTCGCATTGATGATAACACCAGCATCCGCAGCAAGCGGGTTGGTGTCCATCGCAGTTACGAAAATGGAACGCGGCTGCGTTTCAAAAACCGGAACCTTGGAGTATGGGCGGGTACGGAAGCTTGTCCAAAGACCAGACTTGGCGAGTTGCTCACGAAAGACAGATGCGTCCAGAGTTGCCAAAGCACTGTTTTCAAACTTTGAGAAAGCGATCTGTTCTTCGTTACCATCATCCAGTTTGATGACGATGGTTTCCAGAACGCGACGTGCACCACGATTGACTGCTTCAATAACGCCAGCACCCGGAGCAACATAGTTGATTTCAGGAGAGCGTTTGTCATTGAAAAGAGGCTGACCCTTTACGACGCGATCGCCTTCAGCAACCAACATACGCGGCTTCAACCCGTTGTAATCCCCGCCATTCACTGCAACACGGCGAACCTTCGGACCCTTGTGGATCTCTTGGTTCGGAGCACCGGTGATCGGCAGATCCAATCCTTTTGTAATCTTCATCCCTTACCCTGTCAGGCTTCTTATAGGGCAAACCACTAGATGTTCACGGGAGTATCTACGGGTAAATGATGCTAAGTCATTCTGCGAGTTACAAAATGCCGCGCATGCGGATTATTGACTTTGACAAGTCGAACCGAGATAAATCCCCCCCACGGACCGCAATTTCAGCAACAAAGCCCGAGCATTGCTGAACGTCACTCATCCATGGCTCCGGTTAGGAGTAACCGCCCGCATACCATTAAAGTGCGTTGCGGTCAGCTATTCCTACGGATTTATGCGGGCCAATACCCTGATATACCGCAAATTTCAATAGGGATTCGTGATATTGACGTAACGGCAACAAGGCTGTTTCGCGAAAATTTTATCTCAAATAAGTTTTCCCCTATGTTTTCACATGCACGTAGTACCACCTACCAATTTCTTCACCATCATCTATTGCTGATCTTTGCGACAGCAGTATCAAACCCTATTTAACTTGACAGAAAACCAGAATAAGCCGATTACGCGGGGAAATTAACAAACTCTGAGGCCTAAATGCGCTTCCTCATTACAGCTCTCGTACTCATCTTTGTCACAGCATGTGTACCCAATGACAAAAGTCGCGAAGAAATCATACTTCACGGCAAAACCATGGGCACTACATTCAACGTCAAAGCCATCAAAGGGTCGTCTTCTGTAACCAAACAGGAACTGCAACAGCAGGTTGACGAGGCTCTGGTTGGCGTCAACAAGGCCATGTCCAACTGGGACAAAAACTCCGAGATCAGCCGCTTTAACCGCTCCACCAGCACTGAATGGACGCCAATCTCTCGCGATTTCAGCATCGTGATGCAGGAGTCGCTGCGCATTCATAATCTGACAGCCGGTTATTTTGACGTGACGCTGGCACCACTTATTGAGCTGTGGGGCTTTGGTACCAAGCAGGACACTCCTCCCCAGCCAAGCCCACTCCAAATCCGCAACGCTCTTGAGTCAGTTGGCATGAGCACCATGCTGGAGTTTGAGACCGATCCTCCGGCACTGCGTAAAGTCAACACGGATACCACAGTCAATCTCTCCGCAATCGCAAAAGGCTTTGGCATCGACAAAGTTGCTTCTGTTCTGGAGCAAAACGGCATTGACGAATACCTTGTCGAAATCGGCGGCGATCTGGTCACCAAAGGCAAAAACTCAAAAGACGAGCCATGGGTCGTCGGCATCGAAAAGCCGGACTCAGCAACGCGTACGGTTCAGCAAATCGTACGAGTGAGCAACAAAGGCATGGCGACATCTGGCGATTATCGCATATACAAGGAAGTGAATGGCAAACGCTTCTCACACATTATTGATGCTGCATCCGGGCGTCCGGTAACGCATAAACTTGCATCAGTAACCGTAATTGCTGACAATGCGATGCGCGCTGATGGTCTGGCAACAGCCCTCCTTGCAATGGGAGACAAGCGCGGCATGGCTCTGGCAGAGCGTGAAGGGATTGCCGCATTCTTCATCGTTCGCGAAGGCGACCACTTTATCACCCGGTCTTCCAGCGCGTTCAGAAAATTCGAGCAGTCTGCAGAGAAATAACGGAATATCGAAATGGCAACTTTCATCATCGCGTTTATCGTGCTGGTCCTGGTCGTAGCAGGAATGGCTATTGGCGCCGTTTTCAGAAACAAACCGATCACTGGCAGCTGCGGCGGCTTGAACGCCATTGAAGGCGCGGACCACTGCATCGTCTGCAAGCGTGAAGTTGACCCAAACAGCCCGCTTCGTGAAAAGCTGCAACCGTGTAAGCGCAAGCAAGCGATGGAAGAGCAGAGCGCAGCTTAATCACCATCCATTTCAAAACGTTCGAGGGGCCGAAAGGCCCCTTTTGCATGCCTGCTATTTGCTGTCGGTATAATCTCGCGCAACGTCCGGCCCTTCACCGCCAATCAGCTTGGCAAAGAACCCGGCAACAATCCCGAAGCCGACACCAATGGCGACAAAGCCAATACCAAGAAACAGACTACCCAGCGTCGGAAACAGCCCCTGCCCGATCGACGTCAGACTATCCCCGCCAATGAGCCAGAGCAGCAAGTTCATCCATCCACAAATGAAACCGCCAGAGAACCAGCTCGGCATGATCGACTTCAGCAAGGGCAGATAGTTGATGACCCCAATCAACGCCACCAGGCCACCAAGCGTAATGCACCACAGGATCAGGCCGAACTGAACCACAAACGAGACATTCAGGTTAAGCAACGCGATAAGGTAGAGGCACAGGAGCCCAAAAGCCAGGCCAAACAACTTGGCTGTAATACCGCGTCTGATCAATGATGGCTTCGAAAACATGCTCTTGGCTCCTATAGGTTTCTCGCGACAGACCTCTGCCATTTGAGAGCTATCATATACCAAGGCTCTTAAAACTAGTTTTCTGCAACCAGAAAGTTATCTGCTCGCCCAGCCAAAATCAAAAACGCCGAACACCAGCAGCAGAAAGCTGGACAAGGCAAGCAACCCGAAAACCCAGCACCGCAATTTCCATCTGGCGCCTTGAAGCTTCCAGGCGTCTCTGAACAGACGGCCACTCAGAATGAACACAACAAGCAGGACCACTCCAACCCATGAGGGCATTGCACCAAAGAAGTTTGAGAGCTGATCCATTTCGCCTCCGTCTGTTAATCGCCCCTCTTTAGTTCTGCCCCATGAAAAAGGCAAATAGTCTTAGCGTAAAGCTGAAATCACCGTTCAGTTCAAAAATCAAAGCACCCAATTCCTCAACAGCACTTAGGTGGCAAACACCCGATTTATCTATCACAATCACCCGTGATACTGCTCTCTTGGACCCTTAATTCTAGCCATTTTCTCGAAGCTTAGGACCTCCGAACCACGGCAAACTTACATGTACCTTTCATATCTATTTTTTATATCTCATTGACCTTTTCACGAAGTCAGACTACAAGGCCCACGAAGAAAAGAGCTCGCTTGCCATTTGCCGCCTCATGGTCCCCTTTATGGTTTCATGAGTGAGCGGAAGCGATGGGTAGGGCAACAAAGCTCTTGCTTTATAGATAATGACCCTCCTCGAAAGAAATACTAAATGACGATACCTGAAGGGGTTGCCCCAGCGCTTTCTACCGCACTAGAAAAGCGCGAATACACGTCTCTAACCCCGGTCCAGACAGCCGTTCTTGATGAAAAACTGAAAGGCAAAGACCTTTTGGTTTCTGCTCAGACAGGCTCTGGTAAAACAGTTGCATTCGGCATCGCTATTGCGCCGGAACTGCTGGGTGATGAAGAGCGTATGGGCCGTGCGAACGAACCTCTTGCATTGTGTGTTGCGCCAACCCGTGAGCTGGCTATCCAGGTTTCTAAAGAACTGGAATGGCTCTACGGCGAAGCCGGTGCTCGTATCACCACTTGTGTTGGTGGTATGGATATGCGCCGTGAACGCCGCAATCTTTCTGCAGGCGCACACATCGTAGTCGGCACCCCAGGCCGCCTGCGTGACCATATTGAACGTGGTTCCTTTGATACTTCCTCACTTCGCACAGTTGTACTGGACGAAGCAGATGAAATGCTGGACCTTGGCTTCCGTGAAGACCTCGAATTCATTCTTGGCGCTGCACCACAAGAACGCCGCACTCTGCTGTTCTCCGCAACTGTTCCTCAGCAGATTGAAAGCCTCGCAAAACGCTTCCAGCGTGATGCACAGCGCATTTCAACAGTAAGCAACCGCGAACAGCACGCTGATATTGAATATCGCGCAATGCAGGTCGCACCAAACGACCGTGAAAACGCGATCATCAACGTCCTGCGTTTCTACGAAGCTCAGAACACCATCATCTTCTGCGGCACCCGCGAAATGGTGAAGCACCTGTCTGCACGCCTCGGCAACCGTGGCTTCGCAGTTGTTGCTCTCTCCGGTGAGCTGAGCCAGGCTGAGCGTAACCACGCTCTTGGCGCTATGCGTAATGGCCGGGCCCGCGTTTGTGTGGCAACCGATGTTGCTGCACGCGGCATTGACTTGCCAAACCTGGATCTCGTGATCCACGCAGACCTGCCAAACAACGCAGACACCCTGTTGCACCGCTCTGGCCGTACTGGTCGTGCAGGCCGTAAGGGCGTTTGTACTCTGGTTGTCCCACACACCCGCCGTCGCACAGCAACACGCCTTCTCGGCTTTGCAAAAGTGAAAGCGGAATGGGCTCCAGCGCCAACAGCCGATGAAATTCGCAACAAAGACCGTGAGCGCATCCTTGCGTCCTCCGATCTGCAGGAAGCACCGAGCGAAGAAGATCTGCCAATGGTGAAGGAACTTCTTGAGAAGTTCACCGCTGAGCAAATCGCAGCTGCTTACATGCGCCAGATCCATCAGGGTCTGCCTGCACCAGAAGAACTGCTGGCAACAAGCACCAATTTCGATAGTGAGCGTGAGCGCAAGCCACGCAAAGACTTCGACAACGGTGTTTGGTTCCGCCTCAACGTCGGTCGCAAACACAACGCTGAACCGCGTTGGTTGCTGCCAATGATCTGCCGCGCAGGTCACATCACCAAAAAAGACATCGGCTCCATCCGCATCTTTGATGCAGACGCCCGTTTCGAACTCGACGCAAAACTTGCTGACAAGTTCCTGGAAACTGTCAAAGAAAACGGCACTGGTGAAAAATCAATCACCATCACCCGTATCGAAGGCAATCCAGAGCGCAGCAGCAGTGGTCGCCCAGGTGGCAATCGCAACAACCGCGGTGGCGGTGGTGGCGGCGGTTACCGTGGTGAAGGCGGACGCGGCGGTGAAGGCCGTGGTCGTGGTCGTCGTGAAGGCGGCGGTGGCGGTGGCTACCGTGGTGGCGAAGGTCGTGGCCGTGGTGGTGAAGGCCGTGGTCGTGGCGAAGGCAAGCCAGGTGGCGGCAAAAGCTTCCGCGATAACCGCGGCGGCGAATAAGCCTCATATTCCAAGATTTGAAAACGGGCCTTCGGGTCCGTTTTTTTATGCCTGCATGATACTACTAAATCAGCGTCGGACTTTGCTCATCAATCAAACTTGCATCTATTCGCACATAGTGCCCATCTTTAAGGCCAACAACTCGCTTCAGTATATCAGGCGAGCAATCGTGCCTAAATTCGTATTGATAGTTGGCCACTTGCTGGCTGTCACACCAGACATTAGGTTTCGGCTCTTCGTATGCTCTGGCTACCCTGAACTCTGCTAATGTGAGACCCAAAGCCTTAGCAAAACGCAATTCACGGATAAGGGCCTCTGTCTTTTCTGGCAAGACGACGAGTTCAGCACTTATAATCGATCTTTTTTTCCAGCCTCGTAGATACCCTGACCAAAGATTACCTCTCAAGCTAGAATCGTCTCGAAAACGATCAGCATTCCAAATATGAATTTCCCTACTTCCATCCACCTTGTTTAACGTTACTTCAACATACCTATTTTGAAGCAATCGCTTCTTAAATTCGTCTTCATCACGCGGATCAAATATAAGCTTCGGTTTTTTCTCTGGCATTGCGGAAGTCTGTAGAAGCAATCTTTGTATGACATTATCAGGCCTATCAAAGCCTGTTGCTAACTTCTCAAGCTGACTAAATGTTGTATCCGAGACCTCGATAGTCTTTGCCATATTCTTTAGAACTCCAATCATAACAGCATCATATTTGATTGCTGCCTTGATCAATATCCCTGCATTTTGGTGATTGAACACCCACCCACTAAAGTAGGTGGGATCAAAAGAGATAACTGAAGTTGTCTTTATTTAATTGTGCGCCTCTGGCGCGCTTTTAGGTTTTCTTTTCTGTCTGATGACGGAGGCTTTAAGCCACCTCTATGGAAGAAAACTCATTGAGCGGAACCTATGGCACAAAACCAGAGCTACCTCTCCCCACAAACACCAATAGCACCACATGGCCATCCATGCAGTGGTGAAGCTTTGGTCCCCGTGAAACGGGTGGAGCAAGGCGAGCAGGCGTTGCCTGCGCTACTTGTTAAATTAGTTTCTTCGGCATCAGCTACTCGCCTCGCCCGGGCCTTTTATCATGAACACGCGGGCTCCCTCTCGGACAGACGTGACTGACACGTCCCCGTGTCAATGACACGTTCCCATGTCACTGACAGGTTTCCCTGTCATTGGCAGTTTCCTGCCACCACCGGACGCCCTCCGGAACGACCCCAAACTCCCTATACCACTGTGGCCTCAAAAGGGTATGGCGCTTCACCGGACCTCCCGACACGATACGTTACCTCATGCCGGCAGCCCAACCCCACCCACGCCGCGGAATGGACGGTCCACTCCTGCCCGATTGCGTGGGCACAAAACTAAGATAAATCCAGAAACAGCAAGGGGAATAAGTTTTTGCTCAACCACAGCCTCCAGCCATAAAGTGCACCTTTCTTGATTCGTACGCACATATGACGTACAAAAATACAAAGGCGACACAGGCCAAAGGAGGTACGCGATGCTTGGATTCAACGATGAAACCGAAGAGATCAAGGGCCGCAACACGGAGCGGATGAACTTCCGCACCAAGGCCCCCATAAAGGCGGCTATACAGCATGCTGCAGCATTGTCGGGCGTGGACGACTCCACCTTTACGATGACCGCCGCCCTGCGAGAAGCAGAACGCGTGATTGAAGCGCATGAGCACACCCGCCTCGAAGCCGTCGATCATGCTGCCTTCACTGCTGCTCTGGAAACACCATCAGATCCAAATGAAGCACTCGTCACCGCAGCAAAACGCTACAAGACACGAGTGACCAGCCGTTGACGGACGTAAGCGTTCAGGAAAAGTCATCATCTGCGGATGGGGCTGAACCGCAGTTTTTCATTGAAGCTTTCGATCCTGAGAAGCATGACAGAGCGAGCTTTTCTTGTGGCGTTGAACAGGTCGATAATTATTTTAAGAAGACAGCCAACAAACTCAGGACTGCGGGCAACACGTCAATCTACGTGATGGTCAGCTCCAATGGAGACACTGCAGGTTTCTATGCCATGAATGCCCATGCAGTCCATTATCAGGACCTTCCGGGCAAATACAAACGGACAGCGCCGCGCCATGGTTCAATTCCTGCCGTGTATATCTCCATGATCGGCAGAGACATTCGCTACCGGGGGCAAAAGATTGGAGAAGACCTTCTGATCGATGCCCTATGCCGTGCTTCTCGCGCATCGCAATCTGGCTATGCTGCTGCTGTAATCATGCTTGATGTACTCGACTGCGGAAACCCGGAGAAGGTCGCCAGCAGAAAAGCAATCTATGAGAGACTTCAGTTTCAAAGCCTCCCATCTAACCCCCTGCGCATGTTCATGCCCATGAAAACTGCAGATATCCTCCGCCAAGAATTTGGTACCTAAAGCGTATCACTGGAAAACAGCCACACGAAGAAGCTGGCCTGCGGGCACACTTCGCCCGGCCGCAGACCAGCAGGACACTCATGAAGGGCTGTGCAAGGGTAGTTGAGGCAGCCCTTGGAGTGCCGTTCACAGTGATCTAATCAAGAGACACAATATTGGTTTCGACCGGTGGTGGAGAGGCGACGCTGCATGTCGCGTGACCGGAAAATCCTTTAGGGAAGGACGTGCCGGACAACGCATCGGTTAAAATTCCGCAGGTCTTATCAAGTGCCTCTAGGCGGTTACATAAAGCGTAGTGCAAAGTGAATAAAACGTCACGTTCACAACTGTTCTTCATCCGCTCGCTCAGCACCAGATGCTGCATATAAGCAAGGTTTTGAAGATCAGAAACAGCAACGTTCACGTCATCAAATTCATTCTGAAGAGTATTTGTGGCGCCACAGGCGCATGCAGTGTCGTCCATATTCAAAGCCTCGTTGTTGGCTGTTGAAGGACCGCACGACAAATGAGCTTTCTACTGCCCACTGGCGAGCGGGAGGGTAGAAACCTGACAACGACAGGCGGGTTTATTCCCCCCCGAAGGAGGTGTTGTATTCACCGCCCTCCCGCTCATAACAAAGGGTTTGCACCTTCAGAAAAAAGGCACAAAAAATCCGCCAGTTACGGGAGCGGGTACCGCGTTGAGAGGTTTCTACGCCTCACATATGAATGTGGAATGGAACCGCCCACCTGTCAACGAAAAGTTGCAACAACCCCGCACCTGTTGCCCTAAGGATACGCTCAGCCAAAGCTCCCCCTGTCTGGCATAACGGCAGTAGCATCGGAGGCAAGGCATCAATCGCCTCCCCTCCTTCGTCTTCCCCCATTTAATGCGGGATCCAGAGCCACACCCACCAACACCAGCACTCAAAGACTAGATACCCGATCTCCGCTGCACTCCGTCCGGCATGACGGCAGAGGTACCAGAAGCAAGACATCAATCTTATCCCACCACTAACAATCCCATCATTCAGGAGTAAGGATGCATTCAAATGTTGAGCTTTAAAAAGGCTTTGTCCTGAGGTGTGAGACGCAGCTTACCCCCTTCTGGATCATTATTGACAAGCCATTTCAATAGCTTTGAGAAAATATAGCAGTCATTGATTGGCCCGCCTTCTGGTATTTGAAAGCTACCCTCCAAAATAGACGGATGATCAAAGTTGCAGTAACGAGCCATTCTGATCCATTTGTTTGGATCAGTAGGGTAGTAGTCACTCTGGTTGATAAGGCCAAATAGAAGCGGCTCGTAGATATACTCTTCTTCTTGGTGAGAATGAAGGAACTCTCGTGCTTCACGTTCACTCCGAATTCCAAAGTGCTTTAGCAAAAACGGCTTTGCTGCAAGCTCCCCAAAGAACTCTCTCAACTCAGCAATCTGATAGTTTTCCATAATGTACTACGCTGTCTCAAATGAGCTTTTCAAAGGTTCTGGGTTAACCGATTAAGTTGAGATAAGTTTATACGCGAACGAATGTTTTCTCCAAGTATCTCCTTCTACCGTCATCTCGCATTTGCTGCGGAATCCAGAACTCTACGTCGAACCACTATTCAAAACAGCTCAGAACATCTCTCTCAAAATACGGTTCCTGATTGACCCAGAACATGTAGTCCACCTTCATAAAATCCTGCGCAAAAGCATGGAGTAGCGGCACGATATTCTGATCATTTTCAATCACTTCAGTTGTGCCCGTCCGCCCCGTATAATTGCCATCTTGAATAGCAATCCCGAGAGGCGCGGAGTACGTCCGCTCATGCATCATCGCGATGGTATGGTTCAGCTGACCACGCCGCTTGACCATAAGATCCGGCGCACCCAAACCAACACCAATGCTTTCGCCATATTCATAGATTGAGTTCAGATAACCCTCATCTTCGAAGGGAAGCCACTCACCCGGCATAAAATTCGCATACTGCATCGTAACCGATGTCGGAAACGCAGCCTTCATCGCGGACATATTGCCCTTCAGCGCTTCAGAATATCTGGCCGGACTGAACTGCTCATCATCCTCAGCAGACACCCCAATGGCAGACTCTTGCAGATTGATACCCTCAATCCGCCCGTCAAAGGCTTGCCCCAGCGCCTGAAGAAGCTTGGCAAACCGCTCCTGCACCTTGCTGTTCCACCGCTTTGCAACCCAACCTTCTGGCTCGTTGTTATCGTTAAACTGATAAACAGCACCGCCTGCATACTCATCAGAAAGAATGTAGTCAGGAACAGGGACATAGTCTGGATTAAACGAAGCATCCTGAAGCTGGACGAACAGCCTCTTGCCTTTGGACCCCAGATACGCCAGATCCGCTTCAATCAGAGAGAAATCATAGGTTCCCTCGGAAGTTTCAAGCGCACGCCACGGATACATGATCTGCGCGCCCGCAAACCGGGAGCTCTCCAAAAACGGATGCTCCTCAATCGCTTCGCGGTCTCTAGCGAAATAAACAAAGTGTTTGATGCTATCCGGAGCAATGGGGCAAGCAGCACCCAAATACTCTTTGTAAGCCTCTGCATACCGATCTGCAGGGTTCTTCCACTTGGCAAATGCAGATGGAGACGAAAAAGAAAAAAGCGCAACAAGGCCTAAGGCAACTGATTTGCGCACGCTGATAACTGGCATAGGGAAACGACCTGACGTCTATCGAGAGTAGAGCCCCAGAAAAGCGCTCAACTTTGTCGACAAAGAGGCCTACAGCACATCATCGCCAGTTTTCACAGAGCTTAATGGCAAACATTGCCTGCTATACCGAAAACCCCTGACGCTTCAGCTGCTGAATGATCTGATCGATCTTCTGCAAAAACTGAGATCGGTCTTTCGGCGAGAACGGGCGCGGCCCGCCTGTCTGTTCCCCAAAGCTGCGCAGATCTTCCATCAGATTACGTGTCGCCAGCGCCATGCCAATGGAAGCTTCATCAAACACTTTTCCTTTTGGGGAAAGCGCAAGCGCACCAGCCTTCACCACACGGTCAGCCAGCGGAATATCCTGCGTCACAACAATATCACCCGGAACGGCCCGCTCAGCAATCCAGTCATCCGCAACATCAGGCCCATCAGGCACGATCACCCGTTCCACATCCATGTCACGAGGCGTGTTGATGAAACTGTTAGCAACAACAAACACCTTCAGACGATACCGGTCAGCAACCTTGTAAATCTCGTCTTTGACGGGGCATGCATCCGCATCAATATAAATAAGTATCTTTTTAGCGCTGGTCACAGCAGCTCTTCTCCTGCATCGCAGCGTATTCCCGAAAAGTGGTTCCGGTTTTCGGAGAGGAACACGCTCAAATCAGCCCTTTAGTCGCGCAGGAGCGATCACTTTGTCAATCAAACTTGCCATTTCAAGCACATGCCAGTCACGTCCAGCCCGTTCAATCAACATCAAACCCGTCCCGGGCATGCCATGCAGGTTCATGGGAATAGTCGCAGCACACCCATCAACCCAGTTCACAGCACGCGTGTTCTGCGAAAGCTGAGAGCCAAATTTTTCCGGGTTGCTGTCAACATCCTCAAGCAGCGGTGCAACAATCGGTACCGTCGGCGCAATCAGAATATCAAACTTGCCTGCCATCTCTTTAAAGGCGCGGATAGCTTCCACCCGCTTCGAGCGCGCCTCTTCCATCTCTTTGCTCGTCACCTCAGTCGACTTGAGAATCCGCTGAACCACATAAGGATCACCAGTCTCTTTGAGACCTTCCAGATACCCGCCAACCAAAGCAGTGGTCTCGTAACTGCAAATCGTCCCAAGAAAAGTCGCGCTATGACACAAGACAGGCTCAGAAACCGGCGCGATGATAGCACCCGCATCCCGGATCGCCTGCATCGAGCGATCAAAATCAGCACTCACTTGCGTATCCAGTCCCTCAGCCAACGGCGAAGCCACAAGCCCCACATGCAATCCATCAAGGCTCTTTATCCTGCGCGGAGCAAGACACTGCCCCGAAAGCACAGCATGCAAACGGGTACACATATGTATTGATCGCGCAATAAAGCCGACCGTATCAAAGGAAGGACAAACAGAGAAAAGACCCTTGGTCGAAATCGCCGCCCGCGTCGGCTTAAACCCGTAAAGCCCATTAAGCGCTGCCGGAATTCGCACAGACCCGCCAGTATCCGTTCCCAGAGCCGCATCACACAGCCCCAGCCCCACACTTGCAACAGCCCCCGAGGATGAACCCCCGGGAATGCGTGCAGGATCAATCACATTTGCAGGGGATCCAAAACAGGGATTAAGCCCAAGCCCCGTAAAACCCAACTCACTCATATTGGTACGGCCACAGGTAAACGCTCCTGCAGCTTTCAGGGCAGAGACCACCTTAGCATCTTCACAAGCCGGAGCCCGCTTGCGCAGGAACGGCGAGCCAGCACTGGTGACAATGCCAGTTTCATCAAACAGGTCTTTGAGAGAAACGGCCACGCCATGCAAAGGCAACGAGTCATGCGCTTCTTTCTGCCGCTGATCCGCAGCTTCAGCAGCGCGCATAATTCTCTCTGCATCAAACTCCAGAAACACACGCTCTACACATCCATCAGGCAGGTCCATTGCCCGATCAATATATCGGCGCGCGACATCTACCGCTCTGAAATGTATACGAGGATCTGTCGACAAGTTATCTCCACTCATCACGCATGCATATTTATCGCACTTTGATGGTTGTCGCCTGTTTTCCTCGTCAGTTCAATCATCTCCAAACAAAAGAGATACCAGTCTATTAATCTGTCACTGCGAAGCGCAGCAAAACTACAGTGTATCGCCGAAAAATGCGAACTGCTTTAGTTCTGGGCAGTGAGGGATGAAGCAGCAGAACCAAGCGCCTCAACGCTCTCCAGCAAATCTGGCAAAGACAATCCACTCAGCGCAATACGAGACCACAACACCACAGAGTCATCATCCCCCTGCCCGACGATAATCGGATGGCCCAAAAGGTCAGGCAGGTTCAGTTTCAGCATGCTGCTTTCACTCAACCCCTCATGAATGGCCTCACGCTCAACCCGCACCAGCAGTTTAATATAGTCTGGCTCATTGCCCACAAAGTACATGCTGCGCGCACCATCAACATCTACCTGATAGACCTCATTCTCATCATACTCGTTGATCAGGTACTGCCTCATGAGGTCTTTCATCAGGTGATGGAAGTTCACATTGTTAGAAGCCATGCTTTTTCCCAGCCTTCAGCCCCTCAAACTTCTCATGGAAGTATTTCGCAGGAATCTCATCCGCTTGAACAGTCTCTGTAGTCCAATCAGTCACGTAGGTAGTCGCAGGATTTTCCGTGGTACTGAGGCTTGAAAACATAAATTGAGACCTGGAATTCTGCTCAACAATAAAACGCTCAAGCTTCTTACCCGGCGCACTAGGAACATCCAGCGATTTAAAGAAGCCCTGAATTTCCTCAAAGGGCACTGGCTTTAGCCCCTCAATATCCAGAGATAAAGCAGGCTTTGGCCCGGCACGCGTCCACGACACCACGGTTGGCGCTTCACCCATGATACTCTGTTTCCCGTCCTCAAGACGAAAGGCCCCCGGAAACGTCGGCCATGCATCAACAACAACAGCCTCTTGCGTAGGGTCTCTGGGATCACCAATCATGCAAAATGCATGATCAACCATTGAAGAGGAAACACGAGCCACTGGGCGGTCTGTTTCTGATGCCGCCAGAAGCTTGTAACTAACCTCGGCATGCCCGGAACAGTTGCCGGCCTGCACACGGACTGAGCTTTCAGCCAACCCACCATGCTGCGGGGCTTTCGCCAGCCCATAATTGGCACGCAGATAACTCTCACCACGCGAAGCGAACACCTCCGGCGTCAAATTACCTGCACCAAATGGAAGCAACTGCTTGGTCTGCCAAATGACTTTTTGTGCAACTTTCAGGCCCTCAAAGGTCTGCGCGGAAACGCGAACCTCCTTCCCCTGAAAATCCCCTAGATACTTCTGCGCTTTCTTTACAGTTGTGAAGTTAACAGCATCAGGCGTCTCAGCAGTATTAGAACGAAGACAATGAACAAGCGAGGCAAAGGACGGCACTAAATTCTCCCATTACACAACCTAAGATAGAACACACATCTCAAGATCAACAGTAACAATGAGAGAAATTCTAACTGTGAGATTCAGCACAGGGATCGATTACATTAACTTGAAGAAACACCAGGAGGAAAAATATAATTACTACAACATCATGATTTTAAAAAGCTTTGCCAATTCTACACCTCTGGTCGATCAGGCATAAAAATAAAAATTATTTAAAATACAGAACTCCTAACAAAAAAGGAGCCCGCCAGCAGAACCAGCGGACTCCCCGAAAAACTGATTGGAAGCAGACTTACCGTTTAGGCTTGTTAAACGCCGCTGCCAGAGCCGCTGCCATGGCATTGTTGCTACCGCCGCTCGTATCAGCTGGCTTATTGCCACCACGATCACCCCCGCGCGGTCCCCCACCACGGTTGCCGCCATTCGGACGACTACCGCCGCCCGGACGACCTCCACCCTGGTTACGGTTACCACCCCGGTCAGCCTGTCGTTCCCGCGCATTCTCACGAGCATCCGCACTGTCCTTGCGCATGGTCAGGCCGATGCGTTTGCGGGCAACGTCCACCTCAACAACACGCACCTTCACAATATCGCCCGCCTTCACAACCGTATGCGGATCATCCACGAACCGGTCCGCCAGCTGAGACACATGCACCAACCCGTCCTGATGCACGCCGATATCAACAAAGGCACCAAAGTTCGTCACATTGGTAACCGTTCCTTCCAGCATCATACCCGGCTTCAAGTCCTGCATGGTCTCAACACCATCTTGGAACGACGCTGTCTTAAACTCAGGCCGCGGATCACGTCCCGGCTTTTCCAACTCTGCAAAAATGTCCTTTACAGTCGGCAGACCGAACTTCTCGTCCGTAAACTCTTTTGGGTCCAGATTGCTCAGCAGGTTGGAGCCCATGATCTCACGAATATCGCGACCACATGCTTTGATAATCTTCTGCGCAAGTGGATACGCTTCTGGGTGAACAGAGGACGCATCCAGCGGGTTCTCGCCATCCGCAATCCGCAGGAAGCCCGCACACTGCTCAAACGCCTTTGGCCCAAGCCGTGCAACCTTCAACAACTGCCTGCGGTTTTTAAAGGTGCCAACCGTATCACGATACTCAACCACCGCCTTCGCAAGGCCCTCTGTCAGGCCGGAGATATGCGCCAACAGCGGAGCAGATGCCGTGTTGAGGTCAACCCCAACCGCGTTCACCGCATCCTCAACCACGCCATCCAGCGAGCGGGCAAGCTTGGTCTGGTTCACATCATGCTGATACTGCCCGACACCAATGGACTTCGGCTCAATCTTCACCAGTTCCGCAAGCGGGTCCTGCAAACGGCGACCAATAGAAGCCGCTCCGCGCAAAGACACATCCACATCCGGCATCTCTTTCGCAGCCAAAGCAGAGGCGGAATAAACCGAAGCCCCTGCCTCGTTCACCATCACCTTGGTTGGGCGATGTTCTGCTGGAATATCCTTCAACAAATCTGCAGCCAAACGATCTGTCTCACGGCTGGCAGTCCCGTTACCAATCGCAATCAGGCTCACGCCATGCTTGGCAACCAATGCCCGTAAGGTGGCAAGTGAGCCCTGAATGTCATTGCGTGGCTGGAACGGGTAGATCGTGGCGGTATCAATCAATTTGCCTGTTGCATCAACAACAGCCACCTTCACCCCGGTCCGAATACCGGGATCAAGCCCCAGCGTCGCACGCGGTCCAGCGGGCGCTGCCAACAACAAGTCTTTCAGGTTACGAGCAAAAACCTTGATCGCTTCTTCTTCCGCCTTGTCGCGCAGCTCGCTCATCAGGTCCAGCTCAACATGAAGGCCAATCTTCACCTTCCACGTCCAGCGACACACATCAGAAAGCCACTTATCAGCAGGGCGGCCGTTGTTCACGATGCCCGCCGCATCAGCAATCATCTGCTCCACTGGCTTCACAGCGGAAACATCATCCTCATCCACCTTCAGGTCCAGCGCCAGAATGCCCTCATTGCGACCACGCAAAAGCGCTAGTGCCCGGTGGCTCGGAATACTCTTCCAATTCTCAGAGTAACCAAAGTAGTCAGAAAACTTTGCGCCTTCCTGCTCTTTGCCAGCAACAACTTCTGCCTTCACAGCACCCTGACGCGCCACATAATTACGCAGTTTACCAACCAGCTGAGCGTTCTCAGAAAAACGCTCCATCAGGATTTGCCGAGCCCCATCCAGCACCGCCTTGGTGTCCGCAAAGCCCTTCTCCGCATCAACAAAGCTGCCTGCCTCACTCTCGGGGGTCTTGTTCGGATCACTCAGCAGCAGATCTGCCAGCGGCTCAATGCCAGCCTCACGGGCGATCTGCGCTTTAGTGCGGCGCTTCTTTTTGTAAGGGAGGTAAAGGTCTTCCAGAGTAGCTTTGTTGTCTGCACCTGCAATCTGTTTTGCCAGCTCGTCGGTGAGTTTGCCCTGCTCTTCGATGGATTTCACAATCGCTTTGCGGCGATCTTCCATCTCACGCATATAAATCAGGCGCTCTTCCAACGTACGCAGCTGCGTATCATCCAATCCACCTGTCGCCTCTTTACGGTAACGCGCAATAAACGGAACCGTAGACCCTTCATCCAACAACTGCACCGCAGAATTCACCTGCCCCGGCGCACAGCCAATTTCACCCGAAATACGCTGAGAAATCCGCAAAGCAATATCAGCAGAAAGCTTACCCGCTTTGGCAGGAGAGGAAGAAGCAACAGACGTCAGATCAGACATTCAAATCTCGCAGGCTTATTAAAAACAGATGCCCACCCTAGGTCCCCAATGCGGGCAAAACTAGGTGCGAGAAGGGAATATGAACAGAGAAAGGAGATGTAGTTTTATTTAAATTAACGTCCCTCTCTTCGGTCACTCAATCAGCGCTAAACTTCCAACGCTTCAATCATCTCCACTCGCATCGCATGTCGCCCACCCTCAAACTGAGCGGAAAGGAATGCATCCACGATATCGAGTGCAACTCCTTCGCCAATCACGCGGACACCCATAGAAAGCATGTTGGCATTGTTGTGCTCGCGGATCATACGAGCAGAGAATGTGTCGCTACAAACCCCGCAACGGATGCCTTTAACCTTATTCGCCGCCATCATGATCCCTTGGCCGGTACCGCACAACACAATCCCGAACCTGCAATCACCAGAAGCAACAAGTTGCGCAGCCGCTTCACCATGCTTTGGATAGGGTGTGCTTTCAGGCGTTGTCGGTCCGATGTCGACAACCTCCCATCCCTTCGCAGCGATATGAGCCGCCACAACTTGCCGAAGCGGAATACCTGAGTGGTCGCTTGAAAGAACGATGCGTTTGTTGGTCGTCATGAAATAGCTTTCCCGTTTAGCAAGGCACTTTGACGGCAAAGGGTGGTTACCGCACCACCGTAATCTTCTGCGCTGCACGGGTCACGGCCGTATACAGCCAGCGCGTCTTGTGTTCGCGGAAAGCCCAGCTCTCGTCAAACAGCACCACATCATCCCACTGAGAACCCTGGGATTTGTGCACGGTCAGGGCGTAGCCGTAGTCGAACTCGTCGGCGCGACGACGGATGGCGTAGGGGAGTTGTTCGCTGCCTTCCTCAAACATCGCAGGCAGCACTTTCACCCTGATCGCCTTCTTGGAGATGTCATCCTCTGATGTAACATCAAAGCGCAGCGTGTTACCGCGTGGCGGACGCAGACGGGAGACTTCCCAGAGGCCACCATTCAGCAAGCCTTTGGTCTTGTCGTTACGCAGGCACACCAGTTTGTCACCCACGGACGGCATCTGTGTCGTGATACCTTTCAGGTCCCGAATCCGGCCGTTATAAAGCCTGCGCGTCTTGTTGGTCCCCACCAGAACCTGATCAGAGGCAAGGATCCGTTCTTTGTCGATGTCCCTACGGGAGATCACAGAACTGTCGCCATATTGGCCAAAGTCCAGCTCTTGCCCATCACGAATATCCATGGACATGCGCACAATCGGATTGTCTTTCGCTTGACGATGAACCTCAGTGAGCATGATATCCGGCTCGGTCTCGGTGAAATAACCTCCACCTCGCACCGGCGGCAGCTGTGCAGGATCACCCAGCACCAGCACCTTTTTGCCAAAGGAAAGCAGATCGCGCCCGAGTTCCTCATCCACCATGGAGCACTCATCAATGATGATCAGGTCCACTTTCGCGGCAGGGCTATCACGGTTGATGGCAAACTGAGGGCTCTCATCCTCGTCCTCATCATCCTTCTTGGTACCCTTTGGACGGTAGATCAATGAATGGATGGTCGAAGCATCTGCACAGCCCTTTTGGCGCAGCACATGCGCGGCCTTACCGGTGAAGGCGCCAAAGGCCACCTCTCCATCCAGCCCTTCAGCCAGATGGCGAGCCAGAGTGGTCTTACCGGTACCGGCATACCCGAACAAGCGAAACACCTGCGGCCCGTGCGAACGGGACCAGCGCGCCACTTCAGTAAGTGCATCATCTTGTTGCGGAGACCAATCCATTCCAGACCACCTGTAATAACTTTCTCAAACCAGAATGAGTAATAAACGAAGCTGACCTGAAACGCCCTCGTTTTCTTAAAAAGGTCAACAGGACACTCCAAATTGAACCTGTGAAACTTACGCGGCCTTCAGGCACTGACGCTAGGGTTGCATCAGCTAATCATTTTCGGAGCAACCTCATGCCATTGTGGAAGACAAGTGCCAGCGAAAGTCCAGACATTTACGCCACGGCCCGCGCAGTTGAAGGACTTGCCAAAGAGCACATTCCAGAAACCGGAATGAGCCCGGAAGAGGCCTACAACCTTGTCCGCGACGAGCTCTATCTGGACGGCAATGCACGGCAGAACCTCGCCACTTTCTGCACCACATGGGTGGAAGACGAAGTTCACAAACTCATGGCCGATTGCATCGACAAGAACATGATCGATAAGGATGAATATCCGCAAACGGCAGAGATTGAAGCCCGCTGTGTTCATATCATCGCCAGCCTCTGGAACTCCCCGGAAGCGGAAGAAACAATCGGCTGCTCAACCACAGGCTCTTCTGAAGCCGCTATGCTGGGCGGCCTCGCCCTCAAATGGGCATGGAGAGATCGACGCAAGAAAGAGGGCAAACCCTACGACAAACCCAATATGGTTTGCGGTCCGGTTCAGGTCTGCTGGCACAAGTTCGCCAAATACTTTGATGTGGAGCTCCGCCAGATCCCCCTCAGCGAAGGGTCTCTCCATATGAGGCCTGAGCAGCTGAAGGACTACGTGGACGAAAACACAATCTGCGTCGTCCCAACCCTCGGCGTCACTTTCACCGGTGTTTATGAACCCGTGAGGGAAGTTTGCGAGGAGCTGGACAAGATCCAGGCTCAGACAGGTCTGGACGTTCCGGTTCACGTAGACGCCGCATCCGGCGGGTTCGTTGCTCCTTTTCTCCATCCGGAGCTGCTGTGGGATTTCCGCCTCGACCGCGTAAAGTCCATCAACGCCTCCGGCCACAAGTTCGGTCTCGCACCACTTGGTGTTGGCTGGGTGATCTGGCGCGATAAGAAAGAGCTACCGTCTGATCTGGTGTTCAACGTCGACTATCTAGGCGGCAACATGCCCACCTTCGCGCTGAACTTCTCCCGCCCCGGCGGTCAGATCGTCATCCAGTATTACAACTTCATGAGACTAGGCTGGGTAGGCTACAGAGACATCCAGTCAGCCTGCGCTGAAAACGCTCAATATCTCGCCGAAAAACTGGCGGGGCTACCGGAGCTCGATATTCTGTATGACGGCAATGGCGCCCTACCCTGTGTGTGCTATCGCCTCAAACACCCGGAAAAGGCCCACTACTCGCTCTACGACCTTTCAGAACGGGTGCGCATGAGTGGATGGCAAATCGCCTCCTACCCACTGCCAGCAGACATGCACGATACGGTCGTCCAGCGTATCATGGTACGCCACGGCGTCTCTCATGATGCAGTAGACCAACTCTTTCTGGATATCCGTAAGGCTCTGAACTATCTGGACAAAAACAACATCAAATGGTCAGAGGCAGGACCAAGCTTCTCTCACGGGTAGAACATACTACCGTGAGAGAAACCGCCTAAAGATCAGGCCAGCTGCTCAAGCAGCTGCGCCAGATACTCAGGTTCATCCAGATGGTTCTCAACCATCAACTCAAACTCTTTGTAGGTAGCCACATATTGTACAGCTGCCATGAGAGCTCGTATTTCGCTTTCGCGCGTTGCAAGCGGGTGAGATGAGCCTTTTAATCCTGCGAAATAAGCATCAACAAACGCCTCACCGAGAGATTTATCGATCTCGCACAGGAATGGATAAACGCCAGCAACATCATAGACCGGCAGGTCCCAGCGGCATTCATCCCAGTCAAGCACACCGACCAACTCGCCAGAATTCTCGCTGATGAGCGTGTTGGGCGGTCCAAAATCACCATGGATCAGGTGTTTTGTCTCATTCAGGCTTCCAAGTTTACCCAGCGCTTCATCAAGCGCCTTCTCCACATCTGCCCAATAAGCAGAGCTCAGATACTTGGCATCGATGTTCTTGGAAGCTTCCAACTCAGAAAGCGCTGCCAACAAGGCAGTTCCTGACTTCAACGTCTCTTTGCTAACACCCGGACGTTCTTGTTCCGCAAATCGAAACGCATCTCGCTCCTCCCAAAGCTTGATGTGCAGATTTGCCAAGGCCTGACCACTCTGGCTGCAGGTCTCAATTTTATCCAGTGGTGGTGTCTCACCTTCGATCAGCTCAAAGACAGAATAGTAAGCACCCTCAACCTCGGTCAAACGCTCCTGATTAACGCCATAAAGCGCCTTCGGAACCTCGTATCCAATCAAATCCTGCAGCAGGTCCAGACATTTGAACTCTGAAAGGATCTGCTCTTCAGTTCTGTTTGGATTGTGACGACGAAGAACAACAGGCTCCTCCCCGTCTATTTCTCCCAACCAGGTTTCATTGGCATGGCCCTCTCCAAATGAGGACCACCTGGTATTTTCCGGCAAGGCAAAAGCTTCATCAAGGAGCTTGATTTCCTGCTTATTCATTTGCTTCCCCCATTAACTCGCCAAAATCTCCCAATGCATAGCGCGTATTGCCATCACGGCCCGTTACTCGTTCTGCATTCAACATTGAATTGACGATAGCTTCCTCTGTAACTTCTGCAGTCGCTCTAAACACCCTGTCAATTCGCCGCTCATCCACTTGTTCCACCGAATGCGTGCGTTTTCTGCTCTTTGTGTCCACTGGATCCGCAGTTGTGAATGCTAAAGCTATATCGCCACTTCCATGACCAAGAAATGAACCAGTTCGTGCAAGTCCTACAGAAGTTCTCTTGGCAACCCGCTTCAACTGGCGTTCGCTGAGCGGCAAGTCCGTTCCGATGATCATGATGATAGACCCTTTTTCAGGTCCGCTCTCATCACGTGCCAGCTTTTCTTCAATCTGTGGCCCTAAATGCTGGCCAGCTAACGTAAAGTCCGGCATCCGGCCCATATTGGAAAGCACAAGCGCACCCACATGGTACTCTTTGTTACCAAGCTTCACCTGACGAGAAGCACTTCCGATGCCCCCCTTCAGGCCGTAACAGGACATCCCACGCCCCGCACCAACCGCACCTTGCTCAAACTCTTCAGAAACCGCTTTAATCGCGTCCAGAGCATGCTGTGGGCGGACATACAACGCACTGATCTTGTTCAGGAAAGCATCATTACATTCAAACACCACTGGATTGATCGTGCCCATCACGAAGTCAATATCCGGCGTTTCTGCCAAGGTATGCTGGATCAGACCTTCGCTCACCGCACCAACGCTTAGTGTGTTCGTCAAAAGGATCGGCGTCTCCAGCTCTCCCAGCTCTTCAACCTGTACCAGCCCAACACTCTTGCCAAACCCGTTAAACACATGAGAAGCCGCGCGCGTTCTCAGGTTAAATGCATTCTCACCATGCGTGGTAATCGCGGTCACACCAGTCTGGCAGTCACCATCAGTCAGCGTCACATGTCCGACTTTGACACCCGGAACATCACAAATTGTATTCCGCTGCCCCTTTGGCAAAGACCCAATATTGATTTTCTGAAACATTCCAACCTCTGGCACAAATCGTAGAGCATTCAAGTGTTACCAGTCCTATTTCATAGCTAATCAGCAAACAACGCTACCAGCCGCTTTCCCAGCCAAAATCAGGAAAGCGCTCACTCGCAATTGGCTGACCAATTTCACCACCGATGCCCTTTCCTTTTATGACTTGAATGATTTTCCATATTTAGTTCATCAAGAATTTCAATAAAATCAAAGCAAATAAGTGTAAGCAGCTAATTGCAAAATACCCTGAAATATCGGAAAATGGTCTACCAATTAGCTGCCACAAAACTCCCAGCGTCAGAATCTTTCCTGCATCATAGCAATCGCTCCGCTCGCAGGAAACTGAAAGGACTGGCCAATAGTGACGCATGCTGCCTGATACACTTTGAACAATGAGGACAAAATGACCGCAGAAATCATCAGCTTTGGGGAGCCATTGTTCGAGTTCAATCAGGTTAAAGAGTATAGCGGTGAAGGACCGGATTACCTGTCAGGCTTCGGGGGCGATGCCTCCAACTTCGCATGTTGTGCGGCACGTCAGGGTGCAAACGTCGCCATCCTGACCCATCTGGGCGATGATGTCTTCGGCAACAAATTCATCGATCTATGGGAGAAAGAAGGCGTTAAAACACACCTTGTCGAGCGCAACCCGATTGCTCCGACAGGCATCTATTTCATCTCCCACGACGAGCAAGGCCATCATTTCAGTTTCGCCCGCAAAGGCTCTGCAGCCTCGCAAGTCACACCAGACCAGCTGCCAGCTGATGCCATTCGTGCGGCCAAACTCTTCCACGTCACAGCCATCACACAGGCCATTTCCACCAGCTCATGCGACAGTGTTTTCAAAGGCATCGAGATCGCCAAAGAGGGTGACACACTCACCTCATTTGACACCAACCTGCGCCTGAAACTCTGGGATCTGAACCGCGCTCGCGGCATCATTCACGAAACCGCACGCCTCGTTGACTTCATCATGCCAAGCGTCGATGAAGCTGAAGTGCTGACCGGTCTCTCCGATCCGGACAAAATCTGCGACTTCTACCTCAATCTGGGGTCAAAGAACGTCATTCTCAAGCTTGGCAAAGAGGGCGCGATGTACGCAACAGCCTCTGAGAGAAAGCGCGTTGCAGGCAATCCGGTAGAAGCAGTTGATGCCACTGGTGCTGGTGACTGCTTCTCCGGCTCTTTCTTCACCAATGTGGTGGCTGGCAAGTCGCTGGAAGACAGCCTCAAATACGCCAACGCAGCAGCAGCGCTCACAACGCAAGGCTATGGAGCAGTCGCCCCAATCCCGACACGCGATCAGGTCGAAGCCTTCATGCAAGACCGCAGTATTTGATAGTGAGATTGTGAGAGGGCTCGCAACAAATGAAGCGAGCCTTTTCTATTTGAACTGATCCCCAAAGAAACCAATGTGATTTCGCATCTCACGACGTGCACCTTCAACATCACGCGCTCTGATCGCGTCCAGAATAGCCTTATGCTCTTCGATCCCGTGCCGGCGTGCGAACTCGGGCAGCAACGGGTACAGCCCCTTGCTCATGTTCATACCAACTAGGATTTGCGGCTTCATGACTTCATAAACAGCCGCTGCATATTCATTCTTGGCAGCTTTCACCACTGCAGCATGAAAACGCATGTCACCATCAATGGTGCCGACAGAGTCCAGCCCATCGCTGTGGATCTGCGCCAGTGCTGCATCCAGCTCTGCCATCTCTTCATCTGTCCAGCGCTCAGCAGCCAACGCCGCCATCTCGCCTTCAAAGGCCATTCGGGTTTCCTGGCATTGAATAACATCACCAATGCCGGAAATCGCAAATTCTCCGAGTGTGGGCGCAAAAGGCGTTGGAGTGACGTGCTCCTTGATGACAAAGCTGCCAGAGCCACGCACAGTCTTGATGTAGCCCTCTTTACGCAGGCGCTCCATCGCACCGCGTACAACAGGACGTGAAACGCCATACCGCTCACACAGCGCATTTTCTGTCGGAAGCTTAAGACCTTCCGGAAATTCCCCGGAGTCGACAGCATCTTTCATCTTGTCGTAAACCGCATTCGAGAGGTTTGCTGGACGGGCCACCACTCACACTCCAATTATTCTTGTTTTTTAAGCTGTTTGCAGCCTTGGAAGTTTATTAATTTACAACAGCTGCCCTAAGCTAACAAGCTTGCTACCCTAAACCGACCCCTTTGACGCAAAGCCTCTCAAACCAAATAAAATAGATAACAAAATCAGATAGATAGAAGAATTCTAAAGGCCACCCTATAAGCGAACAACCATGTTCTCTAACCAGACTGCGACATTATGTAGTCTACTTATTTACAGCGCATCTTCCTAATATATCTGAGAGGGATTGTGGGGTCTCTCCAAGGTTGGGGGTGTTATTATGCGTCGACTTCCTTTTAAGACTGTTCGGTGTGCGGCAACTGACTTCTGTGGCACCGTCGCTGTAACGAGTATTCTGGTAGGCATTCTCTATCTGATTTTCACGTTCACATGAGTCCGGCGGGTTTCCTGACACGTTGAAACGCAGGCATCTGTGGGGCAGTCGACACTCCCCACTGGCGAACGTCTGCAACTTGATGCATTCTTGACTTTGATGCTCAAGTAATCTTCAGATGACTGTCTTATGATCGATGTTCTTCAACTAAGCCCTTATGCGCCCAATGAAATCAACGAGGAGCTGGAAAAATGCGCCCCGCTTGCTCGCTATTGGGAACTTCAACAAGACGAAGAGCTGAGAGCTCGGACCTTGCCGAACATCCGCATCGTCGCAACCAAGGGTGATGTTGGCCTCTCCAGTGAGCTGATGGCAGAAATGCCCAACCTTGAGCTTATTGCGATCTATGGCGCAGGTTACGACAAAGTTGACCTGAAACAGGCCCGCGACCGAAACATCATCATCACAACCACACCAGACGCCTTGACCGAAGCCGTGGCCGATCATGTCGTGGCCCTTGCTCTGGCATCCTCTCGCCGAATTGCAGAGGGAGACCGCTTTATCCGCAATGGCGACTGGCTCAACGGCAAATTAGGTATCGGCTACAGCCTGCGAGGAAAAACACTCGGCATCTTTGGATATGGACGCATTGGCAGAAAAGCTGCCAAAATTTTAGGCGGCACATTTGGTATGCAAATTTTGTACTGTGATCGCAACGCAGACCCGAAACAAGATAAACAATGCCGGTCCTCTCCGTTGGAATTGGCAAGCGAATCCGACGTGCTTGTCATTGCTGCATCTGGTAGCCCTGACACAAAAAATATTATAGATATTAATATATTAGAAGCTCTGGGCCCGAGCGGGCTTTTGATCAATATCGCCCGTGGTTCATTAGTAAACACTCAACATTTGATCACTGCACTTGAGAACAGAACACTCGGGGCCGCAGCCTTGGATGTATTTCCGGATGAGCCCAATGTTCCTAATGAGCTGATCGCGTCCCCCTACACAACCCTGACCCCTCACCTCGCGAGTGCCACACTCGAAACCAGACGAGAAATGGGGCACCAAGTGATTGAAAATATTTCATCTTACAGGAAAAATGGAGAAGTATTTAACCGGCTAATTTTCTAACCTATATGTAACCCAAATAACATTTACATAGAAAAAACAAAAATATAGCTCACACGCACACGATTCAGGTGTTATTGTCGCCTGATAATTCAACTTACTTTATAAATAAAGCAAATTCATGCCTTTAAGAAAATCCAAAGTTACTGTGTCCGATATTGCGAAAGCAGCGGGAGTATCCGTTGCGACTGTCTCGAATACCATAAATGACACAGGTCGAATGACCGATGAAACCAAAGCTCGCGTAAAGAAAGCTATGCAAGAGCTGGGGTTTGTCAGAGATTACAACGCCGCCAAACTCCGGTCAGGCCGTTCGCGACTGGTCGGCGTTCTCGTGCCGGATATTTCAATTCCATTTTACGCTGAGTTCTGCACGTCATTGGAAGCCGCTCTCTCAGAGCACGGCTACCTGCCCGTTATCGCCAATGTCGGCGAAGACACCAGGCGCCAGCAAACCATGCTTGAAGAAGTCATCGGCCACGGCGTCGCAGGCATCGCAATCAGCCCGAGCGCAGGCACGAAAAGAAGTGACTTCGAGATCGCCAACACGCGCAGAATTCCCGTGGTCACCTTCTGCCGGGAAATTGAGGGTCTGGCGATGGACTACATTGGCTCCAACAATTATCAGGCTGCCCAGCTGGCCACGAAGCATCTGCTTGAGCAAGGCCATCGCAAATTCGCAATGATTGCAGGCCTGCAGGAAACCATGCCGGGTCGAGAACGCAAACGTGGCTTCTACGACGCCTTAAAAGCAGCGGGCATTCCTGAATCTGACATCCATGTTGAAGTATGCGGCTTTGATCGTGAATGCGGGCGTATAAAAGCGCAGCAGCTTGTCTCAAACAAGGCTGAGTTCACCGCCCTGCTCTGCCACAATGATCTTGTCTCAGTCGGCGCAGCAGCAGAACTCAAGAAAGCAGGCCGCAATATAGGCGAAGACCTGGCCGTAGTTGGCTTCGACAACCTGCCAGAAGGTGAAGCATGGACTCCAGCACTGACCTCGGTTGAAAGCTACCCGCGCACCATCGGCAAGGACGTCGCCAACTTACTCATCAAACGTCTGGATGGAGAACCGACACCAACCACCACAGAACGGGTAGAGCCGCATTTATTGGTACGCGACTCCTCCAGTTTTAAGATCTAAGACCCCTTATTCAGGACGCGGCTCGTCCCAAAGGTTTTCCCAGGTGTACGGGCTGCCGGACAAGAAGTACTCATCGCCTGGAATAAAGCGATGGTTCTTGTCCAGATGCGCGATGCGGGACATGTCATGCTCATCAAGATCGCACTCAAGCGCTGCCAGGTTCTGCGCCAGACGTTCAGGATTACCTGACTTTGGCACAACGATAACATCGTTCTGGATCGCCCATTTAAGCACCACCTGAGATGTCGTCGCGCCATGCTTCTCGGCAATCTCTTCAATGACAGGATGAGCGAGAACAACATCCTGCTTCTGCGCGTCCGTCAGATCCGCTGGAACACCACGCCCAAGCGGAGAGTATGCGGTCAGCGCAATGTTATTGTGCAGGCAATAAGAGCGAAGGTCATTCTGCTGAAGGAAAGGATGCAACTCCACCTGATTAACAGCCGGAACAACCCGCGTTTCCATGATCAAATCTTCCAGCTTTTGAGGGCTGAAGTTGGAAACACCGATCGTGTTCGCCAGACCATCATCAAAGCACTCTTCCAGCGCCCGCCATGTATCCATCAGCGGCACATCTTCAAGCGAATAATAGTCTTCTGAGCTGGTAGGCTTCTTCACGCCCGTCTTCAGCGCCACAGGCCAGTGCATGAGGTAAAGATCAAGGTAGTCCAGCTGAAGGTCCGCTAGAGTCTTTTCCAGCGCGCCTCTCACATCTTCAGGCTTATGAAAGCTGTTCCATAGCTTGGAGGTGATAAAGAGTTCGCTGCGCTTGATGCCCTCTTCCTTCATGGCATCAGCAATCGCCTGCCCAATCTCAGCTTCATTGTCGTACATCATCGCACAATCGATGTGGCGATACCCAGCAGTCAACGCCGCACGAAGTGCAGGATAGGTTTTACCCTCTCCAAAGTTCACCGTACCAAGGCCCAGCATTGGCATCTTGTAACCGGTAGAAAGTGTCTTGGATCGCATGATGCCCCCTCCAAAAAAGAAAACCTGCCAGCGAACGCCAGCAGGTTTCCTTACAACGTATTCCGCACCAGATAAATACCGATGCCCATCACGAGATTTGGTTTCGCCTCATTTGAGAGCAGAAACCTCAAGCCACGTATTTGTTCAGCACTTCAAGAGCCGCCAGCTTGCGGGAAAGATCTCCATCCAGCCACTGCTCCATAGCACCAAGAACACTCTCCTGAGCATAGCAACGCAAACACGTTGCAGCTCCGGGAATAAGAACTCCATTTTCCATCTGCGCAGCTTCGAAAATCTCATCCAGATTACTAGTATCTGAGTTTGCACTCACAAGCTCCAGCGCAGTCACTCGCAGGCGACGACGAGGGCTTTTGAGATAGCTACGCACATCAATGTTAGTGTCAGGTTTTCCGGCCAAAACTTTCAGCGCTGAAGCAGAAACAGCGTCGGCTTTGTCCTTCAGCCCGGCCGTCACAACCTTCTCAGCTTCTGGATTTGAGGAGGTGCCAAGAAGTTCAACACGCATTGCACGCACAGCCACATCATTCTCTGGTGGCAAAGCAAGGATACGCTCGATGGCTTCCTCAGAAAGCTCAAGCCCATTCTCAACCAGATGAACGAGGCTCTGACTAGCCGCGAACCGAACCTGCATCTGGCGATCAGACAAAGCAGACACCAGCGCATCAATCAGTTCAGGACGCTTCGCATCACCACAAATGCGCAAAGCCAGCAAGCGAATATCCAAGGCAGGATCATCCGGACGACCTGGCACAACACGCTTCTTCTCAATCAGCTCATTCGCAAGCTCAAGGAAGTGCATGTCTTTCTTGCCAAGATCGACAGGCTCTTCAGCCAGCTTCTCAATCTCGTCTTCAGTGTTCAGGATCGCACCGAGTGTTGAGCCCGGGAAGGCAACAACATTGTCAGGCAGGTCTTCCACACTCTCAATAGCGCCCTCTGGCACGTCTTCAGCAACTACAGGATCAGCACCGGCAGTGACCTTCGCAACCAGCTCTTCAGCAGAAGACTCTTCGGCAACAACCTCTTCCTCAGCGACCACTTCATTTGGCGCCTGAGGCTCAATCACATTGCCTTCACGATCAATCTGAATGCGCGGCTGCTTGCCGTCACCCTTGCCATTGCTACCCAGATCAGACGGATCTTTTTCTTTTGCGCCGTCGAGAATATCCTGATCATGCGCTTCAGGCATCAGCTTACCTGAAACCGCCCAAACCAGCTGTACAGCAGCATTGTCCGCAAAATCGCCCTCACCTTCAGCCAGCTTGGCCAGAGAGTTCAGGGCAGCAAGACGGATTTCCTGTTCTGCACTTGTCACCTGCTCCTGCAAAACAGCAAGTCCATCAACGCTCGGCTTCTCACCGTGAAGCACGATAAACGCTTTCAACACTGCTTCCTCCTGACGGTGGACAGCAATCTCACTCAACAGAGCCGTCGCAGCTTCACTCTCAACCTTCGCAAGGACAGGTACAAGCGCGGCAACAAAAGCATCACTAGCACTACGCAAAGAGCGTTCAATCCGCTCGATCAGCGCATCCGGCTTGGTGATTTCAGAAGAAGCCATCCGACCAAGCGCCATAATACGCAGGGTCTCCTCCTCGTCTTCAAAAGCAACCTTTTCAAGCTTTAAGTAGGAGAGTTTACCAGATGCTTTCAGTGCCAGACGACGCATTTGCGGTTCACTATCAGCCAACAATACAGCCAGATCTGCTTCCTCACCACGAGCCATCAGCACTTCAGCCGCAGCAACCCGCACATCAGGGTCAGCATCTGCAAACAGCACACGCAGGATCTCACCAACCCGCTCATCATTCGCAGAGGAGAGCGCACGCGCCGTATGCTCACGCACACGAGCAGACGCATCCGTCGCCAGTGAGGCCAGTTCAAGCAACCCGGCAACGCCCATCTCAGAAAGCGCCATGGTCACTTCCGGCCAAACTTCCTGACCGAATGGATCGCGGGCAGCTTCCAACAAAGCAGCAGCAGATGCTTCACATTTCAACGTGCCCAGCGCCAGAATGGACTTGCGCTGCACATCCAGCCAATCATCCCATTCAGCACCGTAACCGTCCCATGCAACATCATCTTCGCAACGGTCTTTAGCCAGCTTTGTCAGCCATTCGTCCGCAACTGTCCCGCCAACAATTGCAAGTCCGTCAATGGCAGAAAGCTTCACTTCCAACACTGGATCGTTTTGCAAACTCCACAGCAGAACATCAGCATCCAAGCCTTTGCCTGCGCTGATCAGAGCTTCAACCGCATCACTGCGGACGTCTTCATCTTCATCTCGCAGCGCTTCAGCAAGCGCAGCATGAGCAGTCGAAGTGCCAAATTTTCCAAGAATTTGAGCGGACAAACACTTTTCGCGCTCTTCGCCGTTTGCAAGCAACTCACACAAGATTTTCACGAGCTTATCAGTAGCTTCGGTCTGCTCCACTGCAAAATCCTGATCTAAATGCCTGATGGAAACCGTCATGATTGGCTTTTCTCCTCAAGCGTATTCCCGAGTAGTGGACTCCGGTGTTCGGGCAAGAATACGCAAAACAAAAACTTAAAGCAGGTTGAAAACAAACTGACTTAAGGCCCACTTCTGCAAAACGGCTCAAGTGCGCGAGCCCCTTGGCACAAGCGGAAAAAGAACTGGCGGGATAGCCCCGCCAGCTCCTGATTTCCTATGCAATATCGCGACGTGCGAAAGACATAGACCGGAAACTATCCTTGTATGGGCTTGTGCCGATCTTTTTGATGCGACCAACACCCATCTTGTAGTTGTAGTTACCGCTGATCCAGTCCACCACGCGGCCAGACAGAGCGTTCGCTGGCTGTGCGGTGTGCAGGAAGTCCATGTAAAGCATGCCCTTCTTCAGCGCTGGGGTAACAATTGCTACCGCAGTAATAGCGCCTTCAGTCAGCTCGATATGGCCTTCATCCATCAGTTTTGTAAAGGTGAAGTCATCGCCTTCAATGCCCACTGTGGTGTCTGTCTGAACCGGAATACGGTCAGAGAAGAGCATCACGTAGTCACCGTTCTCGATACCGCGCTCTTTCGCATCATCTGGGTGGATTTCAACCCAGTTTTCAGGCCAGCGCTGCACGATGTAAGGACGACGACGGTCATCATAACCAGACTGCCAACGCTCGTTGATACGACCGGAAGTCACCCAAAGCTCATCATCCTTCGGCTTCATCCATGCCCAGTAATCGGAGAACAGGCTCCATGGGCTCTTCTGGATGTTACACTTACCAGTCTGAGAGTTGAAGTGAGTGAGCTTCTTGTTGTAGCGGTTGGAACCGGTTGGACCAGTCGCTGACAGTTCACGGGTTGTGTCATGCAAGCGCTGGGTACCCTGCAGGGTTCCGTCTTCAAGCATAACAACTGGGCCCTGAATACCATCAGTACCGAACTCAGCAAACTTCTCGTGAAGAGTCTTGCCTTCCTTCTGAGCAGCAACCTTCAGCATAAAGAAGTCTTTACGGCTGCCACGTGAGAAGCGGGCTGCTTCTTCAAGCACTTCGTTGGAGTCTTTCCAATCGTAGCCCTTGAAGCCCATTTTCTTCGCGAGGTTCGCAACAATCCACCAGTCAGGTTTTGCTTCACCCGGTGCATCGTAGAATTTTGGATACAGACGCAGACGACGCTCACCGTTTGCACGGGTGAATGTGTCTTCACCCCAACCAGCAGCTGGGAAGACGATGTCTGCGAAACGTGCACCAATCGGATCTACGAGGTAGATGTCCTGGTTCACAACAACCATACCACCGCTATCTACACGCTTCTTGAGTGTGTCGATGATGGTCTGCTTATCGTAAGAGCGCACCTGATTTGGGTTCTGAACAGTCAGTTCCTCAAACTTTGCAGCAAGAGACTGGGAACCACACATGGACTGAATCCAGGTGTTGCCAATCACGTGAGCAAAGCGGGTGTGACCACTCATCAGATACCGGTCGGTATCCATTGCGCGGCGACGACGGCCTGGCAGTTTCTCAGGAGACTTGTTGCGTGGGTAAGACCCACCCTTCAAGCCACCACGCTGGTGACCACCAGCACGGCCAATGACCTGACCCGGACGACCACCACAACCAGTGATAATACCAAGAGACGAAATCGCATTGGTGTTACCGGTGTTATTGGACCAGTAGAAGCCTTTCTCGATCATGATGGAGGTCTTAGGACGGGATCCATCATCACGAGGCTTAGCCATCCACTCAGCAGCCTTGTAGATTTTCTCTACATCGATCTGAGCAGTTTCAGCAGCAGCTGTTGGTTCAAACTCATCCTGAGCCATCAGCCACTTAACGAAGTCGTCGTAGCCTTTGGTCTGGAATTTGCCCCAGGTCGTACGCCACTGCCATGGAGTGTTACGAGTACCCTGACCGAAGCCTGAGGAGCTCTCCCACTTGTTGTTGACCCAATCGCGGATCCATTCAGCGTCTTGCCAACCGTTTTCGATGATCACACGAGCAATCGCGTTCACAACAAGAAGGTCAGTACCTGGCTGGATGTCGAGCCACAGACCACCATTCTTCTCCGCATAAGCCACACCAGCAGTACGGCGCGGGATCATGAAGATTGTCTTTTGACCGTTCTGGATGGCTGGCATGATCCAGTCAGTGAACAGAATGGTCTTGGACTCGTATGGGTCGGTACCGCAGATCATCAGAGTCTCGGCATCTTTCCAGTCCTGATAAGAAGGACCGAAATTGTCGAAACCGGCATCACGGAAGCCCGGAGTGGACGTCACATCAGACGGAGTGTCGTGGAATGTGAAGTTCGCAGTGCTAACAGAGCGCAGAGCATACTTGGAAATCGCGTAGGTGTTTTCCATGTAGCCGTAGGAGAATGTTTTCACGCAGAAAGCGTTCTCGCCGTGCTTCTTGATAACGTGCTTACCAACTTCCGCAGCAATTTCCAGAGCCAGATCCCAGGTGACCGGCATCAACGTGCCGAACATGCGGATCATAGGTGACTTCAGACGATCACGAGTTGGGGTCTGAGGGTTGTAAACCTTCTTCGCCAGCGCACCACCACGGATAGAAGAGTTACCATTGATGTTTACATGCTTGGTATCTTTATCCGGAATGATGATCACATGGTGAGGTTCGCCCTTGTGCAGCACAACGTTGTACTGGTTCGGAGCAACCCATGGGCCCAGCGGATCAACCGGGAAGTCGACGCCAAAGGCGTTTTCAGCGGCTTTTTCACCACCTACTTTTCCAGCCTTAACAGGCCAGCGATAGATCTTATAACCACACGCTACGATGCAATAATCACAAGCAGTGGAAAGAACATCAGCATCTACCGGAGGCAGCGGAATGTTTGTTCCAGGAATGTAGTAGGGAGTTGACATGATTTACTCCTCACCCTTTGAGATTGTCGTAGCGGCCATAGATCAGCCCGAACATACCAACAGCGTAAACATCGTCGCCGTCCAGCTCGAGAAGAACCTGAGGCAAGCTCTGGTAAGCCTGGCCGGAGATGAAGATACCATGACGGGTTAGGTCAAAGGTGGTCAGGTGCAGTGGGCATGGACCCAGAGCCTTATCACCTTTCTGATAGGTACCCTGCAGCGGACCACCCTGGTGAGTACAGGTATAGTTGAACGCTACAATGTCCTTGTCAGAGCCAATACCGCCACCAGCTTCCTTGCCCAACTTAACAATCATGGACTCGCAATAAGCGCCTTCGTCCGGATAGTTAAAGTCGAGCGGTTCGTCTTCTTTCAGCTCAGAAAGCTTACAAATGAACTTGCGCTCATAAGTGGAGACCATCGCAGGCACCTTCGCAGAGGAAGGACCAGACTTGAGAGCCACCATAACGGTGAAGGTAGAAATACCGGAAGTCAGCAGGAACTGACGGCGTGTCATTACACAACGCTTGCCAGTTTTTGCAATTTCCTCAGGGCCGTTCACGACCTCAATCATCTCAGGAGAGACGGACTTAGGTTGATGTGTCATCTCCATCTCCTCTTAATTCGTTACAGCCGGAAGCGGTTCATACTCAGGAAGATCAGGTGTTTCCATGAGAAGACGCTCGCCAGTGAAGCTTTCTACGAAGGCCACCAGATCAGCTTTCTCTTTGTCGGTCAGACCGAGAGGCTTAATCAGGTCGGTTTTCGTTGCAGCCCAGTCGTTAGTGCCACCACCCTGGTTGTAGAATTCTACGACGTCTTCCAGAGTTTCCAACATGCCGTTGTGCATGTAAGGAGCGGTGTACTTGGTGTAACGCAGAGAAGGCACACGGAACTTGCCGAGATCAGCATTCTGCTTGGTCACGAAGTAAAGGCCCGGATCGTCCTTCCACTTGCGGTATTTCTCTTCCGTGGAGCCTTTTGCAAAAAGCTCGAAGCGGAAGGTGATTTGCGCAAGCTCATCGTCTTCCCAACCGTCATAAGCTGGAACGCCGAGATTGTAGTACTTCTGGTTGGAGATCAGAGCACCATCATGACAGGTAGAACAACCAGCCTTACCGGTG
Organism: Pseudovibrio sp. Ad46; assembly: GCF_001623065.1. Lineage (NCBI taxonomy): Bacteria > Pseudomonadati > Pseudomonadota > Alphaproteobacteria > Hyphomicrobiales > Stappiaceae > Pseudovibrio > Pseudovibrio sp. Ad46. The sequence continues at coordinate 69,716 of NZ_LMCG01000085.1, forward strand.
AACAGTTCCATACCGCGCTTCTGCTGATCACTCAGAGCATCATCATCGCCGAGCATGTACAGATCAAACGGAGTATCACGCTGAACAATTGACCGCTCAAATGCAGCAATCGCCATATAAGCGTCACGCATCAGAGGGTATTCGGTACCGAACACATCGTTGAAGCGCTCACGATACTCAGGAATAAACGCAAGGCGCGCTTCCATCATGTCGTCTTCACCGTTACCGGCAACACCACCACGAGCAGCTGTACGAGCTTCTGCTTCCAAAGATTTGGAAACACCAGTCCAGAACAAGTTACCGTAGTATGCAGTGTTCACGATTGTTGGTGAGTTACGCCAGTGAACTGTACCCGGATAGCCCAGAGAGATCTTGTCAGGGAAATCCCAGCCAAGCTCTGGCAAGTGACATGCCGAACATGGCATCGCACCGTTACCGGACAGACGTGGATCGAAGAACAGGAGCTTGCCCAGCTCAACCTTTTCAGGTGTCATTGGGTTATCTGGTGGAGAAGGAGGCTCACCCAAAGGAGCCAGTTCTGCCGGGCGTTTTTCAGCCGCTTGAACACCAGCTGCAACTGCAACAATGGAAACACCAGCAAGTGCAATCACACTAATGGTTTTTTTGAATGTTGTCATTTTAGCAGCCCCCTAGTTCTTCTTGTTTTTCCAGTCTTCGATCAACTCGTAAGAGTAGTCGTCGGCTGTCCAAACATATTCAGGAGTATCGAAGCTGTCGCCAGACAAGGTCTTCAGGAACGCGACCAGATTGGCCTTTTCGCTGTTCTTCAGATTGAGAGGCTTCAGACGTGAGTCTTTGTTGACATCATCACCGCCACCTTGGTTGTAGAATTCTACAACGTCTTCAAGTGTCGCCAACATGCCGTTGTGCATGTAAGGCGCAGTGTATGTCAGCTCACGAAGAGTTGGGGTCAGGAAGGAACGCTTGTTCTCTTCTTTATGATCCCGGATGAATGCACCCTGGTCTTCACGCAGGTTCATGTAGTTGTTAACGCCCATGAACTTCGCGTAAGTCACATAGGTGATGTGACGCAGTGGATCAGACCAGATATCAGGGTTGTTAGGAACACCGATATTGTGTGGCTGATCATCTGTGAAGCGGTTGCCGGTGTGACAGGAAGAACACCCTGCTTTGCCCATGAAGAGTTCATAACCGCGTCGTTCAGAAACGGTCAGCTCACCACGGTCAAACGCGGAACCTTGAGATGTAATGGATTTAAGGAATGCTTCTAAAGCACCGCGAGCACCACCGTTAGATGGTTCACCCTTACCCGCAGCTTTAAACATTTCAACGTAAACAGGATCTTGCTTCATGCGTTCCTGCATGATGCGCATATCCATGTTCATGATGTAGGTCTCTGTGATCATACCACGAGAGACATCGTTCAGGTTTGTACCTAAACGGCCATCATGCATCCAGGCTGCCCGGTGTCCGACATTCGCCAGTGTTGGCGTATTACGGAAACCTTCTGTACCTGTATATGCAGTAGAAAGCTTTTCGCCGTCTGTGAACCCCTTAGCTGGATCATGACATGTTGAACAGCTAAGGTTGGTGTCACCAGACAAACGGCTATCATAAAATAAGCGTTTTCCCAGTTCTACAAGAGCAGGTTTCTGCTCTATCTTTGCAACAGGCCCTAAATCTGTTGCGAATGCCGCAGTGCTTGTCATCAAAGCAATCGACATACTGACGAGAAGGCGCATTGTTACCCCCAGTTTGGCTGGGATGATACTAACAAGATTCGTTGTCAGGCAGCATCGATCCCCGAATACGCAGTATTTCTGCATGGAGCTGAACTGTTTTCATTGATTGCAATCAGTAGTTGGATTTAGGAGTTCTAAAGAATGATATTTTTTCACTCTCATCCGGTAACAAAATGTTGAATAAAAGTAATCCTTAGAATATTGATTTATATCAATGTCCTTGACTACAGGGGACTTTACGCCAAATCACGTAATAAGCGGGGAGCTTAACGCATGTCGGGGACAACCCCTCCAAAGATAGCGTCATCACCTGACCATCTTTCGTTTGAATGTGTTCAGGAATCCTGCGGTTTTAAGGGCGAGGAATGCCTCTGTCGCCCGATGCATCATCATTTCGAAAAAGCAGAATTACGTGCCGCCAGAACCATCGAGCTGAACGAAGGTGATCAACTGGCGCCAGAAGACTTTCCGGAACCTGTTGTTTTCGCAGTTCTCAATGGTGTGATCGCCGTTGAGAGCCACTTAAGTGACGGACGCCGATCCCTACTCACGCTTCGCTTCCCGGGTGAGTATCTGGACATGAACCGTGCAGACCGTCACGCGTCTGGTGAAGTGGTCGCGCTTGCACCAACTTTAGTGAAGCTGGTTCCACGCAATGTCTTCGAAGAATTGCTGCTGCTGGATTCCAACCTGCGCCGCATCTACTGGCGCCGCGCGACGGACATCATGCACCAGCAGTTCGACCATTCCTCTGATCTGGGCAAAAAAACCCCAACAGAGCGCATGGCCTCCTTTATCTTTGAGCTACGCAACCGCATGAGCATTCCACGCTTTGTGGAAGAGTTCACTCTGCCAATCTCCAGGCAATCCATTGCTGACTATCTTGGCCTGCGCGCTGAGACTGTAAGCCGTGTTCTGAAGAGCTTGGAGAAGGAAGGCGCTGTAAAGCTCATCGGCAAGCACAAGATTGCCGTTCTGGACTTCAAAGGCCTGCGCAAAATAGCAAATGGCGCACGTCCGCGCCTGTCAAACCATCGTTGATCTGATCACACGATTGTAAGGGCTGGTCATCGCGCCAGCTCTTCTTGCCTCAGCTTACTCTTCTTCTACATTGTTTATTCGCGTAGTGATCTCATTCAGGCGTGTCAGGCTTTGCATCGTCATAGGCAGCATAATAGCCGCCTCCACGAACTCCCACGAGTAAGCCACGATAGAAAAGATCATGCCTGTACTCATGTCGGGTAGCCCAGCCGCTAGGATCAGATTGCTCACAATAAACGCAATCTGAAACAGGAAAATCACGCCATAAACAATGGCTTCCGTGTCAGAAAGACGAACTTCATGCATCCTTAGCGCACGCAGATGTCTCCAGACACCACGCCGACTCCCTCTCTCAAGCACATGCACCTGGTTCTCTGTCTCTGCATTCAGGGCGGAATTGAGTAAATAAAACCGGCTGTTAAACGCCGAGTAAGTAAGCAGCATCAGAACGACGACAGTAAACGCCGACGCTGACAGCCACAAATGGAAGCCAGCAAGCACCACCAGAGCGACAATAATCTGGATAACAGCTGAAAGTACTTCAGGTACTTCCCCTTCCAGATAGTCCACCAGCTCTCTGCTCATGTTCAGACGCGCTGCTCGTTTCGAAACCGGCTTATTCTGATGCCTCTGATCCAGTTCCGCCCCTAAATGGAGCCGGATTGTGCCATAGGCGCGGGTATCATAAATCCGGCGTGCAACCGCGATCACCGTCAGCCCAACAAGAACACCGCCCATTATAATGACATTGTCGAACACCCCTTGAAGCAGGTCATCAATGGCAAATCCGATGAGCAACGGGATCAGTGCCATCAAAAAATTCTCTGCAAGAACACCTGCCCATGTAAGACAAATCCGATAAGGAAATGTCTTCACAAGGGTAGAAAGTCCAAGATGTCCTTCTAAACGCATGATGCCCTCAACACACAAACAATAGATTGTCATTTTAGATAATCTATTGTCGCACGGTGTCAAGGCCTGCTCATTCGGCAGTTAAGCAACCACCTCTTCAACACCAACCAATTCAAAGGACCCAATCGGCGTCTCAACTCCGTTCAGCAACACTGCCAGCCGATGTTCTCCCTCGTAATACCGACGTGTTGTGATTGGCCGAATACTGTGTTTGCCTGAAACACGCAGCGTCTGCCCAGCGCTCAACTCGCCTCTCCGCCACTTGAACACCTTTGGGGCCTGTGTCCCGTTCGCTTTGCGATGGTAGATGACAAAGTCCAGCATAAATGGAACTGCCTTCTCAGAGGCATTGCTTATCTCCGCAGAAAAGGTCAGTCCTGACCCATAGACCACCCGATCAGTATCCAACGCACTGCGCACCACACGCGTATGTTCTGCATCATATCCAAGCACGGCGAGGCTCGGCAGATGGGCCGCCTTCACATTGCTCCGCAACGCATGCCGCACCAACCGCAATCTACGCTCGGTTGGTTGCTCGAGCCAGCGCCCACAAACCCCCGCAGTTAAATCAGGGTGATCCTTGGAAATATCATTCAGATGATTGGCAACAGACCGGCGCACATACTCCGTCTCATCATCTTTAAGCTTCTCCAACAATGGCAGGCACTTATCTGGGGCTTCAATAAAGCCCTTCAATCGCTGTCCCCATGGCAACCTTGGCCGTGTTCCCTCAGAAACAAGCCGCCGCACATGCGCACATTCATCCTCAGCCCACTCAGCAAGAAGCGTCATTGCCTCCTCTTCATAGCGTTCAATAAACGGACGAATAGCAAACTCAGCTGAAAAGCGACGCGTCATCTCTTTCATAGCAGCCATGGAAAGCTCAAACTTCTCCAGGCCATAAAGCAGCACGTAATCAGAGAACGCCATTGTTATGAAGCCAGAAAGCCCGCTTCCATCATTCTCCCAGACTGGCTCATCCTCCATAGCCAACGGAGCCGAGAGCGTCGCCATCATAATCCGCAGCGCTTCGCTATAATCCTCAGGGAGATAACGGCGCAAGCAACGCGCCAGATGGAGCGAACGCTCTTTCAGCTCCAGCTCACTCAAACCATCTAGAGCTTCAGTTGTGAAACCAGAAGCAAGAAATGAGGGATGAACCCCTGCCAAAGCAGAGGCCATCCGTTCAATAGATGCTTGATTGAAAACCTCTTTAAAAGGCTCAGCCATATGTACCCACCACACTAAAGAATTCCATTGCACCAGCTTTACGCGGCTGATGCTCACGGCTCATATCAATCAAAGAAAAATACGCCTGCCCGGCTTCATGTTGACCAGCGGCGGCAAAAGCCTTCTCACTTGCACTGCTATCCGCCCAAACAACAATATCAGCATAAGCACCATCTTCATGCTTCACCAATGAACGGCGAACAAACCCTTTATGCTCATTCAAAAACTCCGCCTGGAACTGCTCAGAAGCAGCAACAAGATCACTTTCACTCTTGCCCTCAGCAAGATGAAAGGGTGCAAACTCAATCACTTGGTTGGTCATCATTATTTTCCTTCAATATTCGGATGACCTGTTTGTATGGACATATATGTCATTTAATGACACATTTCTTTGATGAGCAATGAAACAAGCCGAGCAACCAGAGCGACAGCCCTAAAACGCCTTGATAGGCTTGAGCAGATAGAAGCACTGCTCAAATCTGGTGAGTGTCCCACAACGCATGATCTGGCAAATGAGCTCGGCATTTCCCAAAGAACTTTGTTCCGGGATCTGGAACTGCTCCGCGAGCGTGGCTTGCCCATTGAGGCAGATAAAGGTCGCGGAGGCGGCATCCGCCTTCAATCCCGCTGGGGTGTTGGCCGCCTCAAACTGGAATACAAGGAAGCGATCGACCTCCTCATCAGCCTCGCCATCGCAGAAAACATGCGCTCCCCTCTGCTGCTGGCTAACCTCAAACCGATCCGCCGCAAGTTGATTGCGTCCTTCTCTCCAGAGCTCCGCTCCCGTGTCGACACATTGAAGTCCCGCATCTGGATTGGCGAAACGGCTTCTCTTCATGTCTATGGATCTTTTGAAGAATTTGACAGCGAAGCAATAAGCCCTGTCAACGAAGCCTTCTTGATGAGCAAGTGCATCCATATCCAATACAGCGATCAGAACGGCAACCTTTCTCACCGAACCATCGAGCCACACTACCTTTTTCTGAGTTACCCGGTTTGGTACATTATGGCTTGGGATCACCTTCGCAGCGCCGTCCGCACCTTCCGTCTCGACCGCATAAAATCCGCCCAGATGCACGACAAAGGCTTCGCCCTAAAGCCCAAAAAGCCCTTCATAGACGCCATCGACGGCATCGAACCCGCAACGCCTTAGTCATCAAAGCTTCAACAAACATTCATAGGCCTGCCATGCGGTGCCCCTAACCAGAAAGCACTTAACCGCAAAACTATTCTGACAGGGGATTTTTCATGCGCGTTCTTCGCACTTCACTCTTGGGCGGCATTTCCGTTGCTATGTTGGCAGCTGGTTTTTCTACTGCAAATGCATCTGAAGCAAAGTTCTTTAAACGCATCGCGACCATGCCGGTTTACGAAACACTGGCGGAAGGCGTAGACCGCAAATCCGAAACCGTCGCAGAAATCATTGCTGCATCTGAAGACGGAAAAACCCTTGCTTTCACCGATGGCCCTCAGGAAGCAATCGTCTTCCTTGATGCAACCAACCCAACACAGCCAAAGCCAGCAGGGCGCACAGCTCTGGGCGGTGAGCCAACTTCTGTTGCAATCTCAGGCAATTACACATTCGCAGGCGTCAACACTTCTGAGAGTTACATCGCACCTTCTGGCTATGTGGCCGTTATCAACACCACAACAAAACAGATTGTTGCGAAGTGTGATGTCAAAGGTCAACCAGACTCCGTTGCAGTGTCCAAGGACGGCAAGTTCCTTGCGATCGCCATTGAAAATGAGCGCGACGAAGAGCTGAACGATGGTGCTCTGCCGCAGATGCCTGCAGGTTTCCTCACCATCTTCGATCTGGACCAAAACGGCATGCCGAAAAACTGCGATGCCGTGCGTATCGTGGAAATGACAGGCCTTGCAGCTGAAAGCGGAGATGATCCGGAACCAGAGTTTGTTTCCATCAACGGCAACAACCAAGCCGTTGTTACCCTTCAGGAAAACAACCACCTCGCAATCGTTGACCTCGCTTCCGGCAAGATCACCAATCACTTCTCTGCTGGTACCGCGACAGCACAAAACGTACCGGTCAAGAAAGCTCGCGCCTCTGATGCGTCTGGATCAAAGGTAGATATTCCCCGTGAACCGGATGCTGTGGCCTGGATTGATAATAATCGCTTTGTGACGGCAAATGAGGGGGATTACAAAGGCGGGTCTCGTGGGTTCACCATCTGGAACAAAGACGGCACCATCGAGTTTGACAGTGGCAACCAGATGGAACATCTGGGCATGTCACACGGGCATTACCCGGCCAAGCGTGCGCACAAGAAGGGCACTGAGCCAGAGGGTGTAACCGTTGGTAAGTTCGGCGGCGAGACCTTGATTTTCGTGAACTCCGAACGCGGAAACTTCGTAGCAGTGTACCGCGACACCGGCACCGAACCTGAGTTCGTTCAGTTCCTGCCAACGCACATCGGCCCGGAAGGCCTGCTGGCGATCCCATCCCGCAATCTCTTCGTTGTTGCCAACGAGAAGGATAACGTGAAGGACAAAGTCCGCGCCCATGTCGGTCTTTATGAGTTTGGCGCGACCTCTGCTGAGTACCCGCAGCTGGTCTCCAACATCGACCCGGAAACCAACGCACCAATCGGCTGGGGCGCGATCTCCGGCATGGTCGCAGACAAAACCGATGCCAACAAACTCTATGCCGTCTCAGACAGCTTCTACGACAACGCCCGCATCTTCACGCTGGATGTTTCCAAACAGCCCGTTGAAATCACAGGCCACATGGATCTGACCGGCGGCACCGCCAAGAAGTACGACCTCGAAGGCATTGCCCTGCGCAAAGACGGCGGCTTCTGGCTGGCATCAGAAGGCAACGCGAAGAAGGAAATGGAGCACTTCCTGCTTCAAGCCTCTGCGCATGGCATCATCGAAAAAGAGATCAAACTACCAGAGAGCCTCATCGCACAGGCAAAACGCTTCTCTCTGGAAGGCGTAACTGAGTTTGAGATGAACGGCAAAACTCTCGTGGCCGTTGCTGTACAGCGTGAGTGGAACGACGATCCAAAGGGCATGACCAAGATCGGCATCTACAACCCTGCTGATGAGAGCTGGGGCTTTGTGCACTACCCGCTGGATGCACCACGTAGCGCAGCCGGTGGCTGGGTCGGTCTTTCCGAAATCACATCTCTTGGCAACGGCAAGTTCGCAGTCGTAGAGCGTGACAACAAAGGCGGCAAGGAAGCAGCCATCAAGCAGGTTACTGTGATCTCTCTGGAAGGTGTCACCCCTGCCCCGCATGGCGTTGAGCTGCCAGTGCTGACCAAGAAGGTTACTCTCGATCTTCTCCCAGCCATGTCCGCAACCAACGGCTGGACACCGGACAAGGTTGAAGGTCTGGCAATCACCAAAGATGGTCGCATCCTCATCTCCACCGACAATGATGGCGTGGACGATGCAAACGGCGAAACCCTCTTCTTCTCCATGGGTGATGCAACTCAGCTGAACTAGCCGATTGAAATTTAAGAGACAACAAAGCCCGGTCGAGCAATCTGCCGGGCTTTGTGCTGTCTCAAGGCAACAACGCAAAGCCGACGAACCTACTCAGAGCCAGTAGATATTACTACCTACAAACAATCTATGCGTGCTGTATCAAACAATACAGCCATCAACCAAACTAAATCACAACAATACAACCACCAATTACTATTGATTCTCAATAAACACGGTGGCCTCATGCCCATATCTAATGTAAATACAACACAAACAACTGTTCAAATTGAAAACAACGCAAGCCTCGCGCAAGTTAATACTAAAAGCACACAATCCTCAAGCTTGAATGATTCCGCCTTAGAGGCAGAACCGGAACACAAAACAGGCTTCTACTACGCACCCTTCGCATCTGAGGATGTCTTACTTTTCGCAGCAGGCACCAATCAAGCCCGCAACACGGCTGGTAAGGAACCACGCCATATTATCGTGGCAAATGATGCTGCTAAAACCAAACTGGAAACGCTCAAGCAGCAGCTGGTAGAAAAGAACCAGGCTCAGGCCAGTGACATTCGCGAAAAGGCAAATGCAGTCATCTCGGAGCTGAACCTTGAGGGATTTGAGCTTCTGGATTTTGTATCATCAGATGCCTACACAGACATGCTGAAGCTGGCACAAAACTATTCCTTTGAAGCAGATGTTCTGCAGCAGGCAAACATTATCAGCAATGAGAAAACCGGCATTCTGGGCACGCTGAAAAACGGTGAGAACAAAATCTACGTACTCGGCCACGGCGCTAACGGCTCTAACGAAATCTCCAGCAAACGAAGCGCCAGTGAGGAAGGCTATGAAACAGTTTCCTCAAAAGGGCTGGCTGAGCAACTCTCAAAAGGCGGTCTGGATAAATCTTTCATCGATATACGCGTCGAAAGCTGTTACAGCGCAGATGCAACCGCACCAGAGTCATTTGACCCGGAAGAACTGAAACTTTCCTCCGAACCTGGCTTCATAGATGCACCAGAGGATCCAGAACTCGACGGGACCAAAGTTTTCCCTTTTGCGCAGTCCTTAGCGAATGAACTCAAGAGTGCTGGCTTTGAAAGCCCGGAAGTTGCCGGTTATCACGGCGCGGGAAAAGCCTACTCAGAAGATGCCCATAGATACCAGACACTCCACACAGACGATGCACCAGTGGCCAGAAGCTCTGATGTGCGGCAGATATTTATTCCGGTCTGAACCTACAGCTTTACAGAAGCGATCAGCCTAAGTGCATAAAGCCCAGCAGAACTCTTGGCCGGGCTTATTGCTTAGCCTTTACATTTTACCAGCCTGCTCAGGATAGCATCAGCTTGAGTCCAGAGGATCGCACTCCCCTCCGCTGCAATCTGATGGAGCTCAGAGCAGCTCAGACGCGTGGCAAGGGTGCTGCCAAAATCAGGCGAATGCACCGGGCTCGTATCCTTGAGGCCATACCATAACTGCACGTCCTGCTTGATGTTCTCAACGCTGAACGACCAGCGCCCCATCGCAAGTCGCGTATCACGGGCATAGCCGGCCGCTCCCTGAGCGAAGCCCGAGGCCAGCGCATCACGATAAAGAGGAGCAAACGATGCTGAGGCATAAAACGCGCGGTCCTCTTCCCCGCTCATCCCCTCAATCATCTGCCACAACCATTCTGCTGTCGCCATGCCTGCAATGTCAGCCTCAAGACGGTCCGGATCATCGCAAGCCAAAGAAACCATACCCTTCAACTCATCAGGAAGCTTGGCAAACATACCGGGGAAAGCCAGCTCATCCTGACCGGACACAACCGCAACCCCATCAACAAGACCAGAAGCTGCCAGTGCCAATGCAAAAGGCGCCCCCTGCGAAAAGCCAATCGCAAACGCCTGATCGGCCTTCACAAAATCAAGCAGTTCTTTGATATCCTCTGCCCAGCTTTCAAAGTTTTTCTCAGGATCTGCACCGGACTTACCCAATCCCGGACGATCAACCGAGAGAACACGCAGACCCAGATCCTTTGCGATTTGCTCTCCAAACGAAATGGCAGAGGCCATTCCTGCACCCTGACACAAAATCACAGGCCGCCCATCAGCATCACCCCATTCACTCCATGCAAGGGCGCGGTCACCGGGTAGATTTATTGTTCCTTCTTGCAGCTTCACAAACGTATTCCTCAATGCAAATTCAAAAACTAAATCAACGAGCTAAAACGCAAACTGCCCGGTGTTTCTCAACGCTTATTGACAGCACAACTCCGCTCTCTGGAAGAGGATGGAATTGTCGACCGTAAAGTTATGGAAGTTGTACCGCCGCATGTGGAATACTTCCTTTCAGAAAAGGGCAGATCCCTACAGCCGGTCCTTCAGGCAATGGAAACCTGGGGCGAGAACGAGGTCAAAAACTTCCCGATCTCTTAATCCTTGCGCTCATAGTGATAAGTGATCTTGGGCTTGTTCTTGCCGAACAGGATCTTCAGGATCACAATGGGGATAGTGATGGCAATAACGGCCAGCATCAGGCCGGAGGCAAATCCGATAATGAGGAGGATAAATGCCAGTAAAGCCATCGCGAACAAAATCGCAATCACCCGCCCGGTTATATATTCCAGAAAATTCAGCATCACCATCTCCAACGGGCATATCTTCCAAAACCGGCGCCGGTTTTCGGTTCAGGATACGCAAATAAACATCCAAAACAGCACCGTTGCTATGTGCGCTGTTTTAGAGCTACCCAAAGGGTACACCACTAGAAGATGGCGATGCAACTGAAGAGAATCAAGCGTTCTCGTGCTTTTTCGCTGCCGGGTTATTCCCCCGCTCAGCATTCAGGTCAGCAAATGTTTTGCCAGAGGCAACCAGCTCCTCAAGCAGCTTCGCAGGCTGCCAGAAGTAAGCATCTTCCTGCGCATACACCTTGATATTATTGAGGATTTCCTCAAGCCCAATCTCATCCGCATACTGCATCGGGCCACCACGCCAACGCGGGAGGCCATAGCCGTAGATCAGCGTCATATCCACGTCCAGCGGCCGCAAGGCAATGCCTTCCTCAACCACCTTTGCAGCCTCATTCACCATGGCTGCCATGTACCGATCAAGGATCTGCTCTTTTGAAAGGTTTTGTGCGTTGATATGTTTTTCTTTGCGTTCCTCTGTCAAAATCTCGAGAACAGCAGGGTTTGGCGTGCCTTTCCGCGCACCTTCCTCATAAACGTAATAGCCCTTGCTGGTTTTCTGCCCAAACCAGCCTTGCTCACACATGCGGTCTGCAAATGTGAAATAGCGTTCACGTGGATCACGGGTTGGTGCTTTCCGCTTACGGGTTGCCCAGCCGATATCCAGACCTGCCAAATCAGCGACTGCATATGGCCCCATCGGGAAGCCGAACTCCAGCATCACCTCGTCCACCTCAAACGGCGATGATCCATCCACCACAACTGCATCAGCAGCTGCACGATAAGTCGCCAGAATGCGGTTGCCGATGAAGCCATCACAAACACCAGCCCGAACAGCAACCTTGCGCATGATCTTGCCAAGCTGGAAACCAGTCGCAATCACATCTGGAGCAGTCTTGTCCGCAACCACCACTTCCAGTAGTTTCATGATGTGCGCTGGAGAGAAGAAATGCAGCCCAATCACATCCTGCGGGCGCTTGGTAACAGCGGCAATAGCATTCACATCCAGATAAGAGGTATTGGTCGCCAGAACAGCACCGTCCTTACAAACCTCGTCTAGTTTCTGGAACACCTGCTTCTTCACAGTGATGTCTTCAAACACTGCCTCAACAACCAGATCCACGTCAGAGAGCGAGGCATAGTCCGTGCTCAAAGACAAGGCTTCAGCAAAGATCCGCTGTTCCTGCTCTGCTGAAAGCTTGCCCTTCTTAACGGCACCACCAGTATTCTTGGCAATCGTCGCTTTCGCGCGGCCTAGAGCCTCATCATCCCGCTCAATCAAGGTAACAGAAAGCCCGTTCATCAGCGCACTGGTCGCTATGCCAGCGCCCATAGTACCACCGCCGATCACGCCGATAGATTTCAACTCGCGTGGAGCAATGCCTTCAATTTCAGGAAGCTTGCCAAGAGCCCGATCCGCAAAGAACGCATGTGATAAAGCGCGGTGTTGAGCCGAGTTCTTCAGCTCCATAAACATCTCACGCTCTTTCGCCATGCCATCTGCAAAGCTGGTTTGACTGGCAACTTCAATGGCTTCAACGCATACCACTGGCGACCTCTGACCACGTGCCCGCTTGGCAACCGCAGCCTTGGCATCCTCAAACACTTTCGGCTCAACAGCCGCAGCAACCAACTCAGAGCAACGGCACAGCGGCGTTCCGTTGTCGATCACAGACCGCGCGAACGCGAGGCCTGCTGCAACCGCATCAGCCTTTTCGCTCACCTCATCCAGAATGCCAGCTGCTTTGGCAGCATCAGCACCAAGCTGCGCACCGCTCGGGATCATCTCCAGCGCTTTCTCGTAGCCCGCCAAACGCGGCAAGCGCTGCGTGCCGCCAGCGCCCGGAATGATACCCAGATGCACTTCCGGCAAACCAACCTTGGCGCCCTTTACCCCAACGCGGAAATGACAACCCAGCGCAACCTCAAGCCCGCCGCCCAGCGCAACACCATGAATGGCCGCAATCACAGGCTTGGAGCAGACCTCAATGCCATCAATCACATCAGGCAGATGCGGCTCAGTGGCAGGACGCTTAAATTCGCGAATGTCCGCCCCCGCGATGAACACCTTGCCAGCGCCAACAATCACTACAGCCTTCGCCGCATCGTCTTCTTCAAACTGCTTGATACGCTTAACCAGATCCTGCCGGATCGCCAGAGACAACGCATTCACCGGCGCATTGCTCACGGTCATAACCGCAACATCACCGCGCAATTCATAGGAAACCTGACCTGATGACTTAAATGAAGAAGACACTCGAAACTCCCTGAGGCAAAGCGCACTCCCGCGCCGCACTATCACTCGCAATTCCACGTAGTTTAGCAGGGCACGGCAGGAATTCCAGTTGTAAAATGCAATTCTAATATACGGAATTGTAAGAAAGAGGCTTGGTTACACTCATCATCTACGACGGCTCGTCCAACCCATTTGGCAAGGAGATCCAAAGCACAGTCTGAGCCTCAGGTGAATGCCGCGAAAGGTGCCCCTTGCCATGCGCGTCCTCAATAAGCACGAACTCCCCAGCGCCGACTGTTCGAACTTCCCCGTCACTGGTTTCATACTCAACAGAACCATCAAGCCTCACAGTCAAAACCCGATCAGGTACATTATGCCATTCCACCTGCCTCATACCTGCTGGAATGTGAGAGAAACGGACGCGCGAAGCCGGATAACTGGCGCTTACATCAAACGGAGTTGCTTCGGGATGCACCGACACTTTCTGCGTCGGTATCTCAACCTCACCAAAATGCGACTCCCCATCCGGCGTTGCGTAAATCCGTAGACACTTCACAGCAGCAGCCCCTTCAATCTAACCAAGACATCGCAAAATCTACCTACCATGCCGCAACCAGAAGACGAAACAACCACCTTGGTTGCAGCTGCACTTCCCAACTCAGCACAACACCCAAAACAAAAAACCCGGCGCCTTACGACACCGGGTTTCTCGTTTAGTCTTGGAAGCGCATCATCGAAAACGAACTCTGTTCGCGATGATGGACACTTTAGAAGCGACGCTTACTTGGAAGCGTCTGCCCAGCTCTTGATCAGCTCGTCGTAGTCAACGGTGATCGGAGTTGGTTTTTCGTTAGCCAGTTTGGCTTTCGGTGCGCCTGGCTGGTTCAGCCAGAAATCACGATCCTTAACTTCGTTGAGCTTAGGACCACACTCGCCCTGAACACCAGCACGCTCAAGACGCTTCAGAACTTTGTCCTGAGCAGCAGCAAGAGCGGTCATAGCTTCCTGAGGAGTTTTCGCGCCTGAGGATGCATCACCAATGTTCTGCCACCACAGCTGAGCCAGCTTTGGATAGTCAGGAACGTTGGTACCGGTTGGAGTCCACTGTACACGAGCTGGGGAACGGTAGAATTCTACCAGACCACCCAGATTAGGTGCACGCTCGGTGAAGGACGCATCACGAACGTCACTGTCACGCACGAAGGTCAGACCAACGTGAGACTTCTTCAAAGAAGTTGTCTTTGCAACGGTGAACTGCGCGTAGAGCCATGCAGCTTTTGCACGATCTTCCGGGGTAGACTTCATGAGAGTCCAGGAACCAGCGTCCTGATAACCCAGCTTCATGCCTTCTTCCCAGTAAGCACCCTTCGGAGAAGGAGCCATACGCCACTTAGGAGTGCCGTCTGCATTCACAACTGGAATACCTTCTTTCACCATGTCTGCGGTGAACGCGGTGTACCAGAAGATCTGCTGAGCAACAGAACCCTGTGCCGGAACCGGACCAGCTTCAGAGAACACCATGCCTGGTGCTTCAGCCGGAGCGTACTTCTTCAGCCACTCGATGTATTTGGTGATGGAATAAACCGCTGCAGGACCATCGGTTGCACCACCGCGCTCAACGGAAGAACCAGCTGGGGAACAACCGTTTACACGAATGCCCCACTCGTCAACTGGCAAACCGTTTGGAATACCCTTGTCGCCAGCACCTGCCATGGAGAGCCATGCATCGGTAAAGCGCCAACCCAGGGATGGATCTTTCTTACCGTAGTCCATGTGGCCATAGACTTTTTCGCCGTTGATTTCTTTCACGTCGTTGGTGAAGAACTCAGCGATGTCCTCATAGGCAGACCAGTTAACCGGAACACCCAGCTCATAGCCGTATTTCGCTTTAAACTGAGCTTTGATGTCTGGGTTTGTGAACCAGTCATAGCGGAACCAGTAAAGGTTCGCGAACTGCTGTGTTGGAAGCTGGTACAACTTGCCATCTGGGCCAGTTGTGAATGAGCGACCGATGAAGTCTTCAACATCCAAAGTTGGCAACGTGACCGCTTTACCAGTACCAGCCATCCAGTCAGTCAGGTTACGAACCTGCTTGTAGCGAGCGTGCGTACCGATCAGGTCGGAATCGTTGACGTAAGCATCATAGATGTTCTCGCCAGACTGCATCTGGGTCTGAAGCTTCTCAACAACATCACCTTCACCGATCAGGTCGTGAGTAACTTTAATGCCGGTGATTTCGGTAAATGCTTTTGCAAGAACCTTCGCTTCGTATTCGTGGGTCGCAATGGTTTCGGAAACCACTTTGATTTCCATACCTTTGAAAGGCTCAGCTGCTTTGATGAACCAGTCCATTTCCTTCATCTGCTCTTCCTGAGAAAGAGTAGAAGGCTGGAATTCGTCGCTCACCCACTTCTTCGCGGCTTCCATGTCTGCAAAAGCAGAGCTGGATGCGCAAATCATGGCTGCAAAGCCAACGGACGCTAAAAGCTGACGTCTCATATATATTCCTCCCGATTATAATTGATTGCACTGAAAGTTCCCCTAAACATCAGTGCGGAGAAAAAAGCTCAATCCTAAACCCAGCGGAACACGCAAAACGCGTATGCCACACAGACCAACAGAGCCCACCAAAGGTTTGCGCTAACAAACCCAAGCCAAAACAGGCAGATAAACGCACTGCCCAGCAGCGAAACAAACAAGCGGTCGCCGCGTGTCGTCTCAAATTTCAAAATCCCATGCCGTGGTGTTCCCCCCGGCACAAACCACTCCCAAACCGCCATGCTGGAGATCAGCAGGCCAATGGTGATGAAGAAAATCGCAGTCGGCGACGTCCAGGCCATCCAAGAAAAATCCATAATCGCCTCCCTGTTAAACGCGACCCAGGGCAAAGCCCTTAGCGATGTAGTTACGTACGAAGTAGATCACCAGCGCACCCGGAATAATTGTCAGAATCCCCGCCGCCGCAAGTACACCCCAATCCATGCCGGAAGCTGAAACCGTACGGGTCATCGTGGCCGCAATCGGTTTAGCCGCAGTGGTCGTCAGCGTGCGGGCAATCAGCAGTTCCACCCAAGAGAACATGAAGCAGAAGAACGCTGCCACACCGATACCGCTTGCAATCAAAGGCATGAAGATCTTGCCGAAGAATTTCGGGAAGGAATAGCCATCGATGTAAGCAGTCTCGTCAATCTCTTTCGGGACACCAGACATAAAGCCTTCCAAAATCCACACAGCCAGCGGCACGTTGAACAGACAGTGCGCCAGAGCCACTGCAAGGTGCGTGTCGATCAGACCGAAGGCGGAATAGAGCTGGAAGAAAGGCAGCGCAAACACCGCTGGCGGAGCCATACGGTTTGTCAGCAGCCAGAAGAACAGATGTTTGTCACCCAGAAACTTATAGCGCGAAAACGCATAGGCCGCTGGCAACGCAACCGCTACGGAGATAACCGTATTGAGCGCCACATAGGTGATGGAGTTGATGTAACCGTTGTACCAGCTTGGGTCCGTGAAGATCACCATGTAGTTGGCGAGCGTCGGCTCATCCGGCCACAAGGTGAACTTGCTCAGAATTTCCTGGTTGGTCTTCAGGCTCATGTTGAAGAGCCAGTAGATCGGCAGCATCAAAAACGTGATGTACAAAGTTGGAACGAGGAAAGCATAGCGGCTTCCGGTTCTCTGTGCCTTTGCGCGGGTCCGGCTGCGTGGAGCCTGTCCACCAGCAGCAACACCACCATCAATGACTGCAGTTCCAGTTGTTGTCGACATGGTGCTTACTCCTCGCCTGCGTAATGTTTCTTCTCAGTCCCAATGTTGTTCATCGCGGTGTAGAACACCCATGAGAACAGCAGGATGATGAGGAAGTAGACGAGTGACATCGCAGCAGCTGGTCCAAGGTCAAACTGACCAATCGCCATCTTTACAAGGTCGATACTCAGGAAGGTCGTGGAGTTACCCGGTCCGCCACCTGTCACAACAAACGGCTCGGTATAAATCATGAAGCTGTCCATGAAGCGCAGCAGAACCGCAATCAGCAGCACACTGTGCATCTTTGGCAGCTGGATGTAGCGGAACACCGCCCAACGGGACGCCCCATCAATACGCGCCGCCTGATAATAAGCCTCGGGAATAGAAACCAGACCCGCATAGCACAGCAGCACAACAAGGCTGGTCCAGTGCCATACATCCATGACAATCACAGTAGCCCATGCAGCAACAGGGTCCTGCGTGTAGTTGTAGTTGATGCCAATAGAGTTGAGGAAGTAACCCAGCAGACCAATGTCCGCACGGCCAAACACTTGCCAGATGGTACCAACCACGTTCCACGGCACCAGCAATGGCAGCGCCATCAACACCAGACAAACCGGAACGCCCCAGCCTTTTTTAGGCATACAAAGCGCAATACCGATACCCAGCGGGATCTCAATTGCAAGAATGGAGAAGGAGAAAATCAGGTTGCGGACCAAGGCATCATGAAAGCGCTCGGAGCTGAGCAGTTCCTGAAACCATTCAATCCCAACCCAGAAAAACTGATTGTTTCCAAAGCTATCCTGAAACGCATAGTTCACAACAGTCATCAATGGAATAACAGCGGTAAAGGCCACCAGCAAAAGAACCGGTAAAACCATGAACCAGGCTTTGTTGTTTACGGTCTTTTCCATGGATCAGGCCCCCTCGCTTACGAGCCAGCTGTCGGCATAAAGGTTCGTCTGTGTTGGGTCGAAGAGAGCTGTCGGACTTTCCGGAATGCTCATGCCTTCGCCAACAATGGCGTTCAGCGCAACACCTTCCATCTCACCACGCAGAATGCGGTAGCGGCCAATGTCTTCAACAGCGTTGACTTTCAACGGCAGACCTTCTCCGGCACCACCGAGTTTCACAAACTCAGGACGGATACCAACTTCGGTTTTCTGGGCAACCTTCTTCGGGTCGAGACCGCATGGCAGCGGCACACTGTGCCCACCAACACGCGCCATGGTTCCATCCACCTCACACGGCAGAATGTTCATGCCCGGAGACCCGATGAAGTAGCCAACAAAGGTGTGCTGAGGTTTGCGGAACAGCTCATCAGGCGTTCCAATCTGCACAACTTCGCCGCCATACATCACCACAACCTTATCCGCGAAGGTCAAAGCCTCGGTCTGGTCGTGGGTCACATAAACCATGGTGAAGCCAAACTGCTTGTGCAGATGCTTCAACTGCGAGCGCAGAACCCACTTCATATGCGGGTCGATCACAGTCAGCGGTTCGTCAAACAGGATCGCGTTGGTGTCAGAACGCACCAGACCACGGCCCAGAGAGATCTTCTGCTTCTCATCCGCCGTCAGGCCCTGCGCCTTGCGCTTTGCCTTGCTTTCCAAATCAATGATCCGCAGGATCTCGTTGACCTTCTGATCAACTTCAGCTGCCGGAACACCGCGGTTGCGAAGCGGAAACGCCAGATTGTCGTACACAGACATGGTGTCGTAAACGACCGGGAACTGGAACACCTGCGCAATGTTACGTGCCTCAGTCGACAGCTCCGTCACCGGCTTGCCATCAAACAACAGCTCACCCTCGGACGGTGTCAGCAAACCGGAGATGATGTTCAAAAGGGTTGTCTTGCCACAACCGGAAGACCCAAGAAGCGCATAAGCACCGCCGTCTTCAAAGGTCAGGTTAACTTCCTTCAAAGCGTAATCGCTTGGGCTTGTTGGGGTCGGCAAATAAGAGTGGCGAATGTGGTCGAGATCAATACGTGCCATGCTCGCCTCCTTAAGCCGGTTCATGCATGAGAGACGCAACAGAGCGGCCCTCATCATCAAAAATCATGAAGTTCTTGGCATCCACAAACACGTCGATCTTGGCATCCACGTCTACGTTATGAATGCCATGTTCCAGCGCCACCCAGCGGTGGTTCAGGCATGTCAGATGAATGTAGCTCTCAGAACCGGTAATCTCGGAGACATCAACAACCGCAGGAAGACAAACAGCATCTTCACTTGGGCGCTGCAGGTAAAGGTGATGTGGCCGGAAACCTGCTTTGTAATGTCCATCAGGAAGACGCTTCTCTTCTTCTGATGCCGGAATAACCGTGCCATTTGATGTACGGAATTCACCACCACTCTTCGTCAGACCCAGCAGGTTCAGCGGCGGATCAGAGAAAGTCTGCGCGGTAACGATGTCCTGAGGATTGCGGTAAACGTCAATGGTATTACCAAACTGCGAAACCTGCCCCTCATGCAAGGTGGCTGTACGCCCGCCCAGCAACAAAGCTTCTGTCGGTTCTGTTGTCGCATAAACAAATACAGCACCGCTTTCAGAGAAGATCTTCGGCAGCTCGTCGCGCAGTTCTTCGCGCAGTTTGTAATCTAGGTTCGCCAATGGCTCATCCATCAGCACCAGATGCGCCCCTTTGACCAGCGCACGTGCAATTGCAGTACGCTGCTGCTGACCACCGGAGAGGTTCAGCGGTGTTCTGTCCAGATAAGGTGTGAGCTTCATCAAGTCCGCAGCTTTGCGCACTTGCTTATCAACATCAGCCCCTTTTACTCCCGCAACGCGCAGCGGGCTGGCGATGTTTTCATAAACCGTGAGAGCCGGGTAGTTGATGAACTGCTGATAGACCATGGCGACGTCGCGCTTGCGCACGGAAACACCGGTCATATCCTGTCCATTTACGAGCACTTGCCCTGCAGTTGGCGTGTCCAGCCCTGCCATCAAACGCATAAGCGTTGTCTTGCCTGACAGTGTTGGTCCCAACAATACGTTCAATGAGCCACTTTCAAGACGCAAAGACACGTCGCGAATATGGTCCATACCGTCAACAGTCTTGCTGACGCCCCTTAATTCAAGCATGTTGCCCTCCCGGAACAGAAAGCGACCCAACTGCTTCCTGCGGTACGCGCTGCTTGCACTGCGGTACCTTCATATTCCTGACTGTAATTCCAAAAAACAACTCGGTGGCCGAGCTGAATCTCTTAGTAAAGGTCCCAGCCTTTTAAAGAACTGCGCCGTTTTGCAACGCTACGCATCTGTCAATTTTTCACGAGCCTCCCCGAACACTTTCAAGTTCTGCTTTCTTACGCAGCTCCGTCCCTACAAAGTGCCATTAGAGATCAAAATTAAACTACGTCCTAACCAACACGTCAATTTTCGTTTACAGTCGATTACGCGCATATTCGCGTAATTTCGAAATATAAGCGAAACCACTTAAGCGTCAATTCGAAAATTGACAAAACGAAACTCTCAGCTGTTATCCATTAGGATGAGAACGCACCCAGTGCGGCAGAAAATGTTGAAGATCTGTCATTCTTGCATCTAACAGTCTGCACCAATAACACGTTGAAAAGACTGCGGTGTTCAGCCAAACTCTGTTTTAGTAAGCTAGCTAATATTTTCGCGGCGAAATAATTCGAACCTAAATTCCCTATTCAGATGTTCTCCACCGGGTGTGATCAATTCATGAAATTCCCTTGCTCAAACATCGATTCTGACAACCGCTTCCGGAGAGGATCCCCTCTCCTCGCCCTCTTTCGCAAGCCCCCTTGCCCTTCAGGTAGATGCAACCCTATTGTCGTGCAGAGCGATAAAACCGGGGCAGCTAGCTTTGGTTGCTCTTGGAGGGGAACTGTATCATGGACTTTTGCCTACAGCTTTACAGCGCACGAAACTTCCAGCCCTGGAAAGAGGTTTTTCAGGAAACAGCCCTCCTCGGCTACACACAGGTAGAAGGTTTTGAGGAGCTCTATCCCACATTGGAAGCCGCTCAGACAGTGCGAGACCTCCTCGATCAGTATGATCTCGACATGCCCTCCGGCCACTTCGACTTCAAGGATCTGGAAGAGAACCTCGACCAGTGCATCAAGATCGCAGTCCTCCTCGGCATGCACACCATCTTCGCTCCTTACCTCACACCAGAACAACGCCCGACAACAAAGAGAGAATGGACCGTCTTCGCCCACCGTTTGGAGCACATGGCCAACACGCTCAAGCATAAGGGCTTCCACTTCGGCTGGCACAACCATGATTTCGAGTTCAAACCACTCCCGGACGGCACCATACCTATGGAACTCATCATCTCAGAAGCTCCCACCGTGGAATGGGAGGTCGATGCCGCATGGATCATCAAAGCAGGTCTGGACCCGCTGGACTGGATCGAAGCGCACGGCACCCGCATCACCGCAGTCCATATCAAAGACATCGCTCCAGATGGCGAAGGCACAGATGAAGATGGCTGGGCAGATGTCGGCTTCGGCACCGTTCCGTGGGGTCATATTCTGACGGCCTTGCAGGAAAAAAGCCGAACCAAAATCTACATTCTCGAACACGATGATCCGAACAATTTTCTCCGCTTCGCTGACCGTTCCTTAACCTCACTTAAAATGCTTGAGGGTGTATAGGTAGTTTGCCATAGACACGCCTTTCCCTTGCATTAAGGCAAGTCGATTGTCTCCACCAAGGAGACGGCATAAGGGAGAGGTAGGATGAACAGACGAGAGTTTCTCGGAGCATCTGCCCTAACAATTTCCAGCGCCTATTACATGGGCATCGTTGCTGGTCCTGTTTTCGCTGAAGGCGAAAAAACAAACTCTGTCAAAAACGCAAAAGTCACGTATTTTGACGCCCGTTCAGGCGCGCGCTCCAGAGACATTGGCTTCGATTCCGATGGCATGGTTTGGTACTGCGGACAGGCAGATGGCACACTCACACGTCTTGATCCTGACAATGGAGAACTCCACCCGGTTTCACTGGGCGAAAATGCAGCCCCACACGGCGTGGTGCTTGGCCCCGATAACGCAATGTGGGTCACCGAAGGCGGACAAAACGCCATCGCCCGCGTTGATCCGGCAACAGACGCCGTCACCCTCATTCCGCTACCTGCCGAGTTTGCAGACGCAAACCTCAACACAGGCATCTTCGACCACGACGGCATCTACTGGTTCACCGGACAAAACGGCGTCTATGGCCGCGTTGACCCCGTCACACAAGAGATCGAAGTCTGGCCAAGCCCTCAAGGCCCCGGCCCTTATGGCATCACCGTCACGCCGCAAGGTGATGTCTGGTACGCGTCCCTCGCCGGCAGCCACATCGCCAACATTGACAGAACCAACGGACGCGCCCGCATCGTGACGCCTCCAACAAAAGAGCAAGGCGCCCGCCGGGTCTGGTCTAACTCAGAAGGCAAGCTCTGGGTCAGTGAATGGCTCTCCGGTCAGGTCAGCGAATACGACCAGAAGGCAGACACATGGCGCGCATGGCGTCTCCCCGGCAATGATCCACTGCCCTACTCGGTCTATGTCGATGAGAACGATAAGGTCTGGCTCACAGATTTCGATGCCGACGCCATCGTCCATTTTGATCCGGATACAGAAGAGTTCACCAGCTTCCCAAGCAACAAAGCAGACGCCGACGTTCGCCAGATGGCAGGACGTAAAGGCGAAGCATGGGGCGGAGAATCTGGAACAGACAGGATCGTGCGCATTCAGTTTGATGAAACCGAAACAACACCATCCTGAGTACAACAGGATCAGCAAAAAAGAGGGCGCTCAATCGGGCGCCCTTTTCCATTTAAAACCTGCAAATTTTAAGCAAAAAAAGGTGATTTGAGAAAAAAATCTGCACTGATAAAAACCAGCGATCAGGAAGCACATCTAAGCCTGCCTGGCCCAATCGGCACCTTTACTGAATGGCAAACTCATTCCTGACTGGCAGGTAAACAGCTGACCATCGCCCCAATTTATCTCTGGAAAGAAACAATATGAAGAAAGTGATTTTAGGCCTTGCTATTGCCGCATGCGCAACGCCTGTACTGGCTGATGAAGTGACTTTGAACAACACTCAAATTACTGAGTTATTGACCGGCTCAACCATCAAAGGCATCCACTTTGCTGCTGAAACACGCCAGTACTTCTCCGAGTCTGGCCTCACCCTCTGGATCAAAGAAGGCGACGCAAAACCATCCGAAGCGCGCTACAAGATCGAGAACAATCAGTATTGCTCCAGCTGGACCGGTCTTTGGAGCAAAGAAGAATATGGCTGCTTCAACATCACCCATGATAAAGAGCAGGGCATCTACTACTTCATCAACGAAGATTTCCGCGCGCCATTTATCCTGAACAACAAGTTCCAGCTTACATTTGATTGATCTGCTTTGCGCTCCGGTTCTAAAGCGGGTTCCGTTTTAGAACTGGAATGCCATCTGGTCTTTGCTCGCACCGGCTCCGTGCGGAATACCCTCGTGATCCAGCAACCAGACTTTTGTATCCAGCCCGCCACCGAATCCAACCAGAGCACCATTCGCCCCAATCACCCGATGGCATGGAATAACAATCGGCAATGGGTTCGCATTGTTCGCCAGCCCCACAGCACGGCTCGCACCCGGATTGCCTAGCGCTTTCGCAACATCGCCATAACTGCGCGTTTCCCCAAACGGGATTGCAGCCAATTGCTCCCAAACGCTCTTCTGAAAATCAGTACCAATCAGCTTCCAGTTCAAAGAGAACTCTTTAAGCTCCGCTGCAAAGTAAGCCTCAAGCTGCGCAATCAAGTCCGCATAAGGCGTGGCATCTTCCACCCAGCCGTCTTCAACAAACCGCCTGCGTGCACTTTCAGGAAAATGAAGAAACTCCAGCCCACCAGCTTCTCCACCAATCAGCAAAGACCCAACCGGGCTTTCATAACTGCAATATGTGATTGGCTCTGAAACGCTGGTCATGAAAGTTTTCTCCCCCTGAAAACGCATAAAAAAACTCTCCACCACGATCAGCAGCGGAGAGTTCTTTAAAGCTTAGTGAAGGCGTCAGAGCTTAGCAAGCTCACGCTCCTCAATCAGCAGCGTAAGTAACCTGTTTTTGAACGCCAAGACCTTCAATGCCCAGCTCCATCTTGTCGCCCGGCTTCAGGTAGGTCTCTGGCTTCTGCCCCATGCCAACACCCGGAGGCGTGCCAGTGGAGATCACATCACCAGGCTGCAAGCTCATGAACTGAGACAGATGCGAAATCACCTTCGCCACATCAAACACCATGGTTTTGGTAGAACCGTTCTGATAGCGATGGCCGTTCACTTCCAGATACATGGAAAGGTTCTGCGGGTCTTCAACTTCATCACGGGTCACAAGCCACGGACCAATTGGACCAAAGGTGTCAGCAGACTTACCCTTCACCCACTGGCCACTGCGGTGCAGCTGGAAATCACGCTCAGACAGATCATTGACCACGCAATATCCGGCCACATGATCCAGCGCGCCCTTTTCGCTCACATACTTGGTGTGTTTACCAATCACCACACCCAGTTCCACTTCCCAGTCTGTTTTCACAGACCCGCGCGGAATTTCGATGTCATCGTTCGGGCCACAAATAGCTGAGGTCGCCTTGAAGAAGGTCACAGGCTCTTTTGGCACTTCCATGCCCGCTTCAGCAGCATGGTCGGAATAGTTAAGGCCAATACAGATGAACTTGCCCACATTGCCGACACAGGCACCAATGCGCGGATTACCTTCCACCACTGGCAGGCTGGTCAGGTCCAGCGCCGCAATTTTTGCAAGACCGTCCGCGCTGAGCGTATCTCCAGCAATGTCACCAACCACACCAGAAAGGTCACGAATGTTGCCATCCGCATCCAGAACACCCGGTTTTTCAGCGTTCAGCTCACCATATCTAAGAAGCTTCATATCCTACCCATTTTCTTATACTGACCAACCGCCATCAATGGCGTGCGTCTGACCTGTTGTAAACGCGCTATCATCACTACCAAGGTAAACGGCCAGCGCAGCAATCTCTTCTGGCTTGCCAATGCGTCCCATAGGTTGACGCGCAATAAAATCTTTCATCGCTTGTTCGTAATTGCCTGTGGCCTTCAGCCGGTCATGCAGGGACGGACTGTCGACCGTTCCCGGACAAATCGCATTACAGCGAACACCTTTGGTCACAAAATCCGCTGCAATTGCCTTGGTCAGGCCAATCACTGCTGCTTTGGAGGAGCAATAAACAAACCGGTTTGGCACACCCTTCAACGACGACGCCACAGACGACATGTTGATGATGGAACCACCACCATTTTCCAGCATGCCAGGAATCGCTGCACGGCAAAGGCGGTACATCGCCTTCACATTCAGATTGAAAGAGAAGTCCCACGCATCTTCATCACAGTCGAGAATCGTACCGTTGTGTACGAAGCCCGCACAGTTGAACAGAATGTCCAACGGCCCTGTAACTTCCAGAGTGTCACGCACATCATCTGCATTGGTCACATCCAGCCTCAGGCCGGTCACACCCTCAATCGCATTCAACTCTGTAAGCGCAGCTTCGTTAATGTCTGTTGCAAAAACCTTCGCCCCTTCAGCAGCATAGGCTTCTACCGTAGAACGGCCAATTCCCTGCCCTGCAGCGGTGATAAGGGCTGTCTTGCCAGTCAATCGTCCCATGTGTCCTCCCCCGGACAGAATCTCTCAAAATATAGGCTCGGCCAAACGGACCTGAAACTCGGATTATTAGAGAGGAAGCACCGCTTATCGTCAAAACAAAAGGCAAGTGACCCGTTGGCCCTCTCCCAAAGACCGCAGAAATCCGTCAGTTCACCAAATCACATAATGGCATAACTTAAATATAAAAACTTCTTTCAAATGTAAATTAGAAATTGACAAGGTCGAATTTTGCGTCAAAAAATATGCTCACATCAAACAGAGCTGATCATGGCAGACACACAGACATCGCAAGACAAAGCTGAAAAATACCGCGCTCCTGCTTTGGAGAAGGGACTAGATATTCTGGAACTGCTGTCCCAGTACGCATCCGGCCTGTCTCAGGCAGAGATCGCAAAAGCACTCGACCGGTCCCCCAATGAGATCTACCGCATGCTCACCACACTGGTGCGCCGCGAGTATGTATCGCGCTCCATAGAGGGCGACCGCTTTCAGCTCAGCCTGAAAATGTATTCCATGTCGCATCGCCACCCACCCGTCACGCGGTTGTTGGAAGCGGCGGTGCCCATGATGCGCAAAACGGCCAAGGACGTTCACCAGTCCAGCCACATCGGTATGGAGCATCAGGGAGAAATCGTTGTTGTCGCCAGCGTGGAAGCGCCGGGCAACTGGAGCTTCGTCCTCAAAACCGGCTCGGTCATCGGCCTCTGGAACACAGGCACCGGACGGGCAATCGCTGCCTTCCAGAAGCCGGAGATCCGAGAGCTCATGTACAACCAGCATGAGCGCGCACTCGGAGAACCGGAGATGAGCCTCGATGAATTCCGTGCCATTCTGGATGAAGTACAGGAACAAGGTTTCGTACGCATGCCATCTGCCAGCACAGTCGGCGTTACAAATCTGGCCTTCTCAATTCTGGGACCAGATGGAAACGCAGTCGCTGCACTCAGCTGTCCATTCATGGAGCGCATTGACGATTTCAAAGCACCGGGAATTGAAGACGTTCAACAAGCCTACGCTCAGGTAGCGAAGGACATCACCAGCATTTACGGCACAGTGCCAACATAAGGAAATTGCTATGGGCTTGGGAGGGAAGCTGGCTCATCGACAATTGGGGGGAACAGATCTGCAACTGCCGACATTGGGAATCGGCGGCGCAGCATTTGGTGGGCTGTTTGCAACAGCTCCTCGCAAAGAGTCTATGAGCACATTGGATCGCGCCAAAGAGGTTGGTCTCACCTACATTGACACCGCCCCTTACTATGGTTTTGGCCGCTCCGAACGTGTCATTGGAGATGCCGTGCGCAAGCACGACTACATCCTCTCCACCAAGGTTGGCCGCTTGCTGAAACCGGGCATGGCAGACAACCCGGCCCAGTTCGGCTGGCCAGACCCACTGCCCTTCCATCCGGCCTATGATTACTCCTATGACGGCATCATGCGCTCCTACGAGGCCAGTCTGCACCGCACCGGTCTCGACCGACTTGATATCCTATTGGTGCATGATATCGGCACAGCAACCCATGGCCCGGAAGAAAACCGCCGCCATATGAAAGACCTGCAAGGCGGCATCAGGGCCCTTCAGGAGCTCAAGTCCTCAGGTGCTATTTCAGCAATGGGCCTTGGCGTGAACGAGACCGCCATTTGCATGGAGCTGATGCAGCAAGCCCACTGGGACGCCTTCCTCCTCGCAGGCCGTTACACCCTGCTGGAGCAGGCCCCTCTCAAGGATTTGCTGCCAGCCTGCACAAAGGCTCAAACCTCCATCATTCTCGGCGGCCCGTTTAACTCAGGTATCCTCGTTGGCGGCAACACCTGGAACTACGGAAGCGCACCGCCTGAAATTCTGGCCCATGTGACGGCACTGAAAGAATGCTGTCAGGAGTTTTCGGTTGATCTGGCAGCTGCTGCCCTGCACTTCCCACTCGCACACCCAGCAATCGCCAGCGTTATTCCCGGAATGCGCAATCGCAGCGAGTTGGAAGACATCCTCAAATGGATCGCTGCCGACATTCCCGACGCCTTCTGGGCACGACTGAAAGAACGAGACCTTCTTCCCGCAGAAGCCCCCGTCCCTTCTGGCAATCTCTTCTTCGAACAAGAGGTGAAGCATGCTTAGGATCGATGCCCACCACCATTTCTGGAAGCTTTCCCGCGGCGATTACAGCTGGCTCACGCCAGAGCTGAACGTCCTGTACCGCGACTTCCTCACCAGTGACATCCAACCCCTGCTGACCCAAGCCAAGATGGACGGAACCATCCTCGTTCAGGCAGCAGACACAGTCGAAGAAACCCACTTCATGCTGGAGCTGGCCGCAGCACACGACTGGATCCTCGGCGTTGTTGGCTGGGTAGACATGGAAGCAGCGAACGCGCCAGAAGTCATCAGTGAACTCTCCCAAAACCCAAAGCTCGTCGGCATTCGTCCGATGATACAGGACATTGAAGACGACGAGTGGATGCTGCAGGACAATCTGCGCCCCGCCATTCAGGCTCTCATCGACAACAACCTGACACTCGACCTGCTGGTCCAGCCCCGGCACCTGCCGCACCTTAAAACCTTCCTCAGCCGCTACCCGGACCTGCGCGCAGTCATCGACCATGGCGCCAAACCGGATATCCGCAACAAGGCCATCGAGACGTGGTCCCAACACGTCGGCGACATCGCACGCACCTCCAACGTCTGCTGCAAACTCTCAGGTCTCCTGACTGAGGCCTCCGAGAACGCAGAGATCGAAGACATCGCGCCCTATGCCTTTCACATTCTGAAATGCTTTGGACCGGAGCGCGTCATGTTCGGCAGCGACTGGCCTGTCCTTCTCCTCGCAAATACCTATCAAAACTGGGTGGATATGGTGGAGCAGCTCACCGCTGACCTGCCACAGGCAGACTGGGAGGCCATCTTTGGTGGCACCGCTGCAAAGTTCTATCTCACCAAAACAATGGAAACTCTCTGAAATGTCGGCACCCATTCCAGCCAGCGTCAAACTTCAGCCAGCGGACAACGTCATCATCGCCACAAGAGCTTTGCAGCCGGGTGATCAGGCAGGCAATCTTCAGGTCCTCGACAATATCTCCGCAGGTCACAAAATCGCCGAACACGACATCAAGCAGGGACAAGCGCTGATCAAGTTCGGCCAGACCATCGGCTTCGCAACAACGGACATTCAGGCAGGCGCCCATGTGCATTCGCACAACATGGAGTTTTCCGATCCCGGCGTGCACCACAGCTTCTGCAAGGACTACAAACCAACGCAATACGCCGAGCACCCGGAAGAGCGTACCTTCCTCGGTTATCACCGCGAAGATGGCAGTGTCGGCACCCGCAACTACATCGCAGTCCTCACCAGCGTAAACTGCTCCGCCACCGCAGCTCACCGCATCGCAGATGCTTTCAGCGATGAAGACCTGTTGCAGTTTGAGAATGTAGACGGTGTCGCCTCCTTCGCTCACGGCACAGGCTGCGGCATGGCAGGCGACAATGAGGGCTTTGCCAACCTGCAACGCGTCCTCTGGGGCTACGTCAAAAACCCAAATGTCGGCGGCGTTCTGCTGGTCGGCCTGGGTTGCGAAGTCAACCAGATCGACTTCCTGCTGGATGCCTACGGCTTGAAGCAGTCACCAACATTTCAGTTCATGAACATTCAGGGTATGGGCGGCCTGCGCAAAACCATCGAAGCTGGCATAGAAAAAGTCAAAGCCATGCTGCCAGAGGCCAACAAAGCCTCTCGTCAGCCAGCGCCACTCTCCAAACTCATGGTCGGCCTGCAATGCGGCGGCTCTGATGGCTGGTCCGGGGTCACAGCCAACCCAGCTCTTGGCTACGCCACCGACCTGCTCGTCAAATACGGCGGCACCTCGGTCCTTTCAGAAACCTCAGAGATCTACGGCGCAGAACACCTGCTCACCAGCCGCGCCGCCAACCAGAAGATCGCTGAGAAACTCGTGGAACGCGTCCGCTGGTGGGAGGACTACACCGCCCGTAACAACGGCACCATGGACAACAACCCCTCACCGGGCAACAAACGCGGCGGCCTGACAACTATCCTCGAAAAGTCGCTCGGCGCAGTCGCCAAAGGTGGCACCACTGCTCTGGAAGGCGTCTACAAATACGGCGAGCCGATTGAAACCAAAGGCTTCGTCTTCATGGACAGTCCCGGCTACGATCCTGCCTCCGTCACTGG
This sequence comes from Pseudovibrio sp. Ad46, assembly GCF_001623065.1. Lineage (NCBI taxonomy): Bacteria > Pseudomonadati > Pseudomonadota > Alphaproteobacteria > Hyphomicrobiales > Stappiaceae > Pseudovibrio > Pseudovibrio sp. Ad46. The sequence goes on from NZ_LMCG01000085.1 coordinate 99,565, forward strand.
CCAGATCGCTAGCGGCTGCAACCTGATCGTCTTCACCACAGGCCGCGGCTCCGCATTCGGCAGCAAGCCATCCCCCACAATCAAGGTCGCCAGCAACACACCACTCTTTGAGCATATGCCAGAAGACATGGACTTCAACGCAGGCTCCATCATCTCCGATGGCAGATCCGTCGAAGAAGTTGGCACGGAGCTTTTCGAGCTGATGATCAAGGTCGCCTCAGGCGAGCACAGCAAGTCAGAGGCGCAAGGACTGGGCGACTATGAGTTCGTCCCATGGCAGATCGGCGCAGTGATGTAGCGGGATTACTACTCTCTGAACCTAGTCCGGTATTCGCGCGGGGTCATACCTTTCACCGCGCGAAACTGCCTGTTAAAGTTGGCCAGCGCCGAATACCCCACATTATGAGCAATCATCGAAATCGGCGCATCCCCACCAGAAAGCTGCGCACACGCATCCCCAATCCGAATGCGCTTCAGGTACTCTGAGATCGTCTGTCCCGTATGCCGCTGAAACAGCCGGTGCACTCCGGAGACACTCAGCGCCGCCGTCTCGGCTAGTTCTTCCAGCGTCAACACACGCGCATACTCGGAGTGAATGAGCGTCAACACCCTGTCGATGCGCTCATTGCCACCATCCGCACTGGAAAGCACAACCGGATCATGCGCCAGCTGCATCGCATATTCATCCTCTGAGAGTTCCGACAAAACCCTGAGAACGATAAACAAGCGCTCCAGCGGGTCTTCCTCAAAGAAACTCTCGATCTTGGGCACCACACGCCGCCGCGCAGCATCACTGAAGCTTAGTCCCGCCAGTGCCCGCTGAAACAGCTTCTTAACACCAGCCAGTTCTGACATCTCGCTGGTAATTCGCTCAATCCACTCCGGCTCAAACCAGATAACCAATGCCTGATGCGGTTCACTCTCGTCAGGCCGATTGTTAGACGCCCACGTATGCGGAAGATTAGGTCCAAGCAGCACAAGGTCTGAGTGCCCGTAGTCTCCTACATGATCACCCACATAGCGTTGCCCTTCAGAGTTCAACGTCAAGGTCAGCTCATATTCAGGATGGTGATGCCAGGAGAACGGAATGCCGTCATGAAGACGCCGGTTCATCACCTTGAATGAACCGTCTTCAGACTCCGGCACTTTCTCCAGATATGACCGCATTTCACCCTCTGAACCAATAAGACGCCAGAATAGTACCAGTATCCGCTAGTTTAGAACAACTCTCACATACCAGAGTGAATAAACTCACAAGTTCATTGAAGGATCTGGGAGGACCAAATGGACGCTGAACTGCTTGCAGACAATCACTGGGGCTCAACCGCAACCGACACCCAGTTGAAGGACATCAAGAAGACCCTACCGCTGCGCGTCTTATCAGAAGAAGACTGGCAGCACTGGATCAACCGCGGCTATGTCATTGTACGTCAGGCCGTCCCGCAGGAAAATGTAAAAAGGCTGGTCGATCTACTTTGGGAGTTTGACGAAAAAGATCCCACTGATCCGTCAACTTGGTACACACCACAACGCCGCGCTCACAAAATGCAAGAGCTGAACAACGCGGGTATGCTGGAAGTCTATAATCACCAGCACCTGTGGGACAACCGTATGCAACAACGCGTCTACGATGCTTTCGTAGACATCTGGGACCGGGAGGACCTCTGGGTCAGCATCGACCGCGCAAACCTCAATCCGCCCAAGAAAAACCGCGACGGCAAACCCGGGTTCATCCATTGGGACGTAGACACATCCCTGCGCCCTCAACCAATCAGCGTTCAGGGCGTTCTTTCATTAATCAAACAGGATGAAGAAACCGGCGGCTTTCAATGTATCCCGAAGCTCTTTGAAGAATTCGATGAATGGGTCAAGACCCAACCAGAAGACCGCGACCCCAAACACCCGGACTACTCTGGCTTTGAGATCGAGAATATTGAAATGGAGCCGGGCGACCTGATGATTTTCAACGCCCTCCTCGCCCATGGCATCCGCCCCAACAACTCAAAAGACAAAGTGCGCATCGCTCAATACATCTCCATGTTCCCATCTGAGCAGGCCAATGAAGGTCTCAGACAAGACCGCATCCATCAATGGCGCAACAGGGAGCCACCACAAAGGGCGTCCTTCCCCGGCGACCCTCGAGACTGGGAAAAGAAAAACGCCAAAACGGCAGAACTGACCGATCTCGGCAAGAAACTTCTGGGACTGGACCTCTGGTAAAACAAAAAAAGCGTTTCCTCATAATGGGGAAACGCTCTTGCACCGTAACTTATTGAATTATGCGTAGCTGACGATCTCAAACTCAATGCCATCATCATCATCAAAGTAGAAGCGTCGACCCGGCTCATAGTCAGCGTGGTTTCGGGTCTTGTATCCGCCCGCCAAAACTTTCTTCTCAACCGCATCTAAATCATCAACCACTACGCCAACGTGGTTCAGGCTGCCATGAGTGACGTAGTTGTCTTCTTGAGTGGCATTGGTGTTTCCAAGGGAATAAACCGCGATATAGCTCTCGTCCGATCCAACATGAACGGTTGTTCCACCTGCCCGGGCAGCCCCCTGCCAACGCACATTCCAGCCAAACCAATCTGAAAGACGGCCCGCGGTCGCAACTGGGTCAGAAACGGTGATGTTGACGTGCTCTAAAAAACTCTTTGTCATCGCAATAGCCTTTCTTTTGACTTCTGATGACACCCTGTTTAGGAGTTCAAGTTAAGTTTAAGTCAAGCACTATTTTTGAGAATATTATGCAGCACTCAGATGTGATGACAATCGGTGAACTAGCTGACCGTACCGGCCTCACCACTTCCGCTATTCGTTTCTACGAGACCAAGGGAATTGTTACCGCCAGCCGCAACTCTGGTGGTCAGCGCCGTTTTATGCGTGCAGACATCCGCCGCTTATCATTTGCGTTAGTCGCGCAGGAGTTTGGCTTCACCATCAAAGAGATTTCAGATCAACTCGGGACACTTCCCCCGGGCCGTGCTCCGAACAAAGCTGAGTGGCAACGCTTGAGCCAGCAGTTCAAAGTTCATCTGAATGAGCGTATCGCCCGCATGGAGCGTTTGAGATCGCAGTTGGAAGGCTGTATGGGATGCGGCTGCCTATCTCTGGACAAATGCGAGCTCTACAACGCCGGAGACGCCGCCTCCAGCTACGGCCGCGGCCCCCGCTTCATCTACGGCGACAAGTCATTTAAAGATGAAGGCTAGGGTGCGGTAACCGGAGTTGTCGTGTTTCAAAATTTAGACAACAAAAAACCCGTCATCGAAATGATAACGGGTTTGTATCTTTGGTTGCGGGGGTAGGATTTGAACCTACGACCTTCAGGTTATGAGCCTGACGAGCTACCGGGCTGCTCCACCCCGCGGTAAATAGTGTTTGTTCTGTTTTATTTTGTAGAGATTTGTCGGTGTGTATTATTCATGCCCGGCGGCGCCCTACTCTCCCGCGTCTTAAGACGAAGTACCATTGGCGCAGGGGCGTTTCACTTCCGAGTTCCCTC